>NZ_BCBJ01000053.1:0-32740 GCF_001320605.1 Pseudomonas sp. NBRC 111133
GCAGGCAAAAAATCAAGACTGCGACAACATTGCTGTCACATCAACGTGACTTTCCCTCATCCACCCTACGTCAAGACTTTGGTTCAGGGCACTCCTGCCCCTGAGCCTGGCGATGCCAGCGTACCGTGCTGCGCATTTCTGGACTTCCACCGTCCCATCACTTGAGGTAGCAAGCAAGATGGCCAAGGCCGCCGATGTTGTAGTGCAATGCCTGGAAAACGAAGGTGTCGAGTATGTATTCGGCATTCCCGGTGAAGAAAACCTCGACCTGCTCGAATCCCTGCGCAAGTCGAAGATCAAGCTGGTACTGACCCGTCACGAGCAGTCTGCAGGCTTTATGGCCGCCACCTATGGCCGTCTGACCGGCAAGACCGGCGTCAGCCTGTCGACCCTCGGCCCCGGCGCCACCAACCTGGTTACTGCCAGCGCCTACGCCTACCTGGGCGGCATGCCGATGATGATGATCACCGGCCAGAAGCCGATCAAGAAGTCCAAGCAGGGCCGCTTCCAGATCATCGACGTGTGCGGCATGATGGACCCCATCACCAAGTACACCCACCAGTTCGCCTCGGCTGACAACATCCCGTCGCGCATGCGCGAAGCCTTCCGCCTGGCCGAAGAAGAAAAGCCGGGTGCGGTACACTTGGAGCTGCCGGAAGACATCGCCGCCGAGCAGACCGATGCACTGCCGATCCCGCGCAGCCTGCACCGCCGCCCGCTGGCCGAGCATGTGGCCATCGAAGCCGCCGTGCAGAAACTGCATAACGCCCGTAACCCGATCCTGGTGATCGGCGCCGGCGCCAACCGCAAGATGACCGCCAAGGTCCTCAAGCAACTGATCGACAAGACCGGCATCCCGTTCATCACCACCCAGCTGGGTAAAGGTGTGGTCGACGAGCGCCACCCGCGCTTCCTGGGCAACGCCGCCCTGTCGTCCGGCGATTTTGTGCATCGTGCGGTTGAAGCCGCTGACCTGATCGTCAACATCGGCCACGACGTGATCGAGAAGCCGCCATTCTTCATGGTCCGTGGTGGCACCGAAGTCATCCACATCAACTTCCGTTCCGCCGAAGTCGATGCCGTGTACTTCCCGCAGGTCGAAGTGATCGGCGATATCGCCAACGCCGTGTGGCAGATCAGCGAAGCCCTCACCGAAACCTCGCACTGGGACTTCACTCGCCTGATGGCCATCCGTGAAGCCAACGAAGCGCAAATCGCCGAAGGCGCCGACGACGACCGCTTCCCGGTCTACCCGCAGCGCCTGGTTGCCGACATCCGTCGCGTGCTGCCGTCCGAAGGCATCGTTGCCCTGGACAACGGCATCTACAAGATCTGGTTCGCCCGCAACTACAAGGCGCACAAGCCAAATACCGTGCTGTTGGACAACGCCCTGGCGACCATGGGCGCCGGCTTGCCATCGGCCATGGCGGCGCACTTGGTGCACCCGGACCGCCCGGTGATTTCGGTATGCGGCGACGGCGGCTTCATGATGAACAGCCAGGAACTGGAAACCGCCGTGCGTCTGGGCATGCACATCACCGTGGTGATCCTGCGTGACGACGGCTACGGCATGATCCGCTGGAAGCAGGCCAACATGGGCTTCACCGATTTCGGCCTGGACTATGGCAACCCGGACTTCGTCAAGTACGCCGAAGCCTACGGTGCCAATGGCCACCGCGTGGAAAGCGCCGAAGGCCTGCTGCCGCTGCTGGAGCACTGCATCAAGACCCCGGGCGTGCATGTGATCGACTGCCCGGTCGATTACAGCGAGAACGACCGCATCCTCAACAGCGAACTGCGTGAGCGCGCGCTGGCGGTGTAAGGCGTAGCTTCAAGCTGGCACCCACAGGGTCTAGACGTCCTGTGGGTGTTGGCTGGTGGTGCATAGCAACCTCTCAACCGATCTCCAAATTGGACATTCTCAGGCTCTTCAATTCATGGGGAGCACGAGAATATGACCATCGGTTCGACACATAACCATCCTGCTGATCTGGCCATAGAGCCTACATCGCCACTACAACCGTGGGCCGCGCGTTTTCCAAACCCTCCCGATCTTTGCTTTGATTACCGTCGTTTGATTGAACAAGAGGGAGGCGTTGCATATGCCGCAAAGCCCGAGCATCGAATCTGTATTGTCGGTGCTGGTGTTACAGGGCTGACTGCCGCTCGGGAACTGTTTCGCTGCGGCTATACCCGCATCACCTTGATGGAGCAGTCCCAGCGTGTTGGCGGCCGCCACCTGACAGTGGTGAACCAGAAGGGTAATCACAAGCAGCCTTTAACCCCATTCGAAATGGGGGCCATGCGCATGCCATTGTTCAACAGGACAGGCGAATCTCCGAAAGATGGACGTTCGCTCATGGCCTATTACGCCAAGCTGTTTGAGCTACGGCTTTCCGATTTCCCGAACCCGGGGACACCTTGGGTAAATGCAACCGGTATCTATCTTCGCGACGGGCAACTAGACGGCGAAGGGGAGCCGAAGCTGCTGGTTTGGTGCAACCCACAAGGAAATACCCCTCCGCCTACTGCTACGCTGCAAAACGTCTATGAAAAATGGCATCGCTTCGCCCGGCAGTTTGCCGAGCGCATCGCCATTGTATATGGCACTGAACGTTGGACGTCGATGTGGCAGGCTGTTGTCGAACGCTATCACCAGTTGTCATTCAGGGATCTGGTGCATTTGCCCACGCTGGATGTATGGGATCCCGCAAACCCCGGTGATTTTGGCGGACTGGGCATGAACAGTGAAGAGTCGGCCATTTTCTATGCAATCGGTATTGGCGACGGCAGTTGGGGGGCCTTCTATGATGTCTGCTGCCTGTACCCGCTGCGTACAGCCATCTTTGGTTTCAGCAGCCATTTGCAATTGGTGCATGGGCGCGTTGACCAAGAGGGTACACCTTACGCTGCGCCGTATCTGGAAGCCAGCAACGTCCCTGACAGCAGGGGACTGATGTTCAAGGCACCCGCTTACATCGGTCTCGCTGCAATGGATGAAAGCTTGTTGTTTCTGGATGCCGGGATGAACGGCATTTCGCTCTACGACTACCTCCTTCAACGAGATGACGGGCTGTTGACGGACACTTCGGTTTGTTCACTGCAAAAACTGGATGGGGGCGGCATTCGCGTCGGATACCGTTGGCACAACAGTGACTCTGAGCATCAACGCCTTCAGTACGATGACTTCGACAGTGTGATCTTGACCCTCCCGTCCTGGTTGATTGAAACCAATATACGCCTCGAAGGTTTCAGCCGTCGGGTACTGCCGCCGTCGATTGTGGACGCCTGGAGGCATGCTCACTGGGAAACCAGTTGCAAGGTCTACGCACCACTGAAGAAGAGCTTTCTGGACCGACAGCCGGCGCTACCCCAGATTCTCGTTACCGACAGCTTTGTCCACGATGTCTATGCCTATCGGTACAACGACCGTTACACAGATGACTGTATCTTGCTCAGTTACACCTGGGAGGACGATGCAATGAAGCTAGCTGCATTTACTGATGAAGAATTGGCCAGCAAGTGCCTTGAGGAACTCGACCGGATCCTCCTGCGCTGCAGCAATGTGACTGAACCTATATCGCCCTACATCGATACCCGAAACATTCGCATACAGCGCTGGGCGACGGACAAAAATGCGCTCGGCTGCGCGAAGCTGTATCGCGCAGGTACCTACTACGACGCGGTCGGCCTGATGAAATACAACCGCGATTAAAGTGCCAGCTCGGGGTTGTACTTGGCTGGAGAGTCCTTCTCTGTTGACGCCGGCTGGACCGAGCCGTGTTTACGCACCGCGCTCGATGCAGTCATCAATCTTTGCAACAACACATCCGCAACGTTCAATGGAGGCTTCACCCTTGAGCACTATCCGCATTATCAACTTGGGAAATAGCGGCGTCTGGGTGTTTTTGTGAGATTCGTCCTACTGCACTTACTCGCTTCTCCTTCGCTCCCATAGGACCTGCCCGACTGTCCCTCCCAAGCGTAACCCCGCTCTACTGGCGACCTTCCAGAACAACCACAAAAAGGAAGTCGCCATGTCTGAACAACGCACCCCCGTCAGCCCCGTACGTATCGCTGTCATCCAGTACGACCCACAGGTCGGGCTAGAGTACTGCGATG
Organism: Pseudomonas sp. NBRC 111133; assembly: GCF_001320605.1. NCBI lineage: Bacteria > Pseudomonadati > Pseudomonadota > Gammaproteobacteria > Pseudomonadales > Pseudomonadaceae > Pseudomonas > Pseudomonas sp. NBRC 111133. The sequence goes on from NZ_BCBJ01000053.1 coordinate 4,123, forward strand.
GCAACCTGAGCAGAGGCCTGGCACTGGCCCGGCGTGCGGCGCGTGAAGGTGCCAATCTGATCGTGCTGCCCGAGCTGGCCAACACCGGTTATACCTTTCACTCCCGTGCCGAGGCCTATGCCCATGCTGAAACACTGCAGGCAGGCCGCAGCCTGAAAGCCTGGGCTGATTTCGCCAGGGAGTATCAGGTGTACCTGGCCGCAGGATTTGCCGAGCGTGATGGCTTGAAGCTTTACGACAGCGCCGCATTGTTCGGCCCCGACGGCCTGCTTGGGCACTATCGCAAGGCTCACCTGTGGAATCAGGAAAAGCTCTGGTTCACCCCTGGCGATCTCGGTTTTCCGGTATTCGAGACGCCGATCGGGCGTATCGGCCTGCTGATCTGCTGGGACATCTGGTTCCCTGAAGTGCCGCGGCTGATGGCAGCGCAAGGCGCGGACATCATATGCAGCTTGAACAACTGGGTGTGGACACCGCCACCCCTGTTTGATGAAGCAGGGCGTTGCATGGCGTCGTACCTGACCATGACGGCCGCGCACGTAAACAATGTCTACATCGCCGCCGCAAACCGTATCGGCAGTGAGCGAGGGGGGCGCTTTCTCGGTTGTTCGTTGATTGCCGGAACCAATGGCTGGCCCATTGGTGAGGTGGCTAGTGCGGAGGAGGAAAGCATTCTGTATGCCGATGTCGACCTCAGCAACGCACGTTCAGCGCCGATCTGGAACAGCCTCAACGACCTGCAGCGTGATCGCCGTACCGATCTCTACGATGCTGCGCTTGGCTACCGCCTGCATGCGCCTATGCCACGCTGAGGATCCACAGATGAAGCCATTATTGCTGCCCAATCGGCAGCGTTCCCCTGTGTTGATCTTCACCTGCCTGTTAATGCTGCTGGTAGCCAGCCTTGCGTCAGGCCAATGGCCAGACTACGGGCAACTGGCGGCGACCCTCGACCAACCGCTGAGCCGTTTGCGCTGGATAGTGGGCGATATCAGCGAGGTCGCTTTCTACAAGCATGAGCTGCCTGCGCTGGGCTTGCTGCTAGGCGCTAGCCTGGCACATTGGGCCCATCTTCGCGGGTATCGCTGGCAGGGTTTTGCCATCTGCTATGGAAGCGGACTGTGGCCATGGGTGTTTACCAGCTCGCTAATGGGCCTCTTACTTAGCCACGCCTTGTGGGGATGGACCTTGGCCAGTGGCACCTGGCAACCAACGTTTGTGGCCTTCGTGTCACTGCCGGCAGCCATGGTGCTGCTGTTTGGCGCGGGCTGGCGAGTGACGATCACAGGCGCGCTACTGGGGGCACTACTGGTAACCCCGGCGAGTCTGCTGATGGTCAACTACCTGTGCTATCCCCTGCAGTTGCCTGTGGTCATCGGCAACGTGAGTGGTATGGCCGTGGCAAGTGTCGTCGCGTTCCTGCTGTGCAGGCGTTTCCCGTCATGGGTACGTCAAAGCCACGAACCCGACGTTGCGAAACCTGTGGCCAGCCAACCAGACTACGGTGTGGTCTGGACCTTGCGGCGTGTGCTGGCCGACTTCAGCGAAGCGCCGTTCTTTGGCAATGAACTGGCCAGCCTCGGCCTACTACTGGGCGTGTTACTGGCTTACCTGTTGTCCCCGGCGGCCCCCGCATACGGTTCAATGTTGGTGATGCACATAGTGGCTGGGCAGGCCTTGGCGTCTTTGGTCGGAGTCGTATTCTGGCGCGGCCAGTGGCAAGCCCGTGGGTGGTACCCTACCTACATTCCGATCGTCTCGATCGTGCCGGCCGCAGTGCTGACGCATGGAGGCAGTTGGCAAGTAGTCGTGGCCAGTGCAGTGCTGGGTGCGCTGGTGGCTCCACCGCTGGCAGTGGCGATCACTCAGCGGTTGCCGACCTATGTGCATGGCTACATCGGCAACGTAGTGTCGATGGCCGTCAGCACGTTGGGAATCGTACCGCTGATCGGGTTACTTGTGGGGGGAGAAGCATGATTGAGCATTCGGGCCTGCCCAGGCTGTCGATCGCCAGTTTGGGGGGGACAGTCAGTATGCAGGCTGCGGCGGTTGGGTGTGGTGTAACGCCCACTTTGGATTGTGAGCAGCAACTGCTTCAGGTCCCACAGTTGCGCGAGATGGCGCAGTTGAACGTAACGTCATTGTGCCTGGTGCCCAGTGCATCGCTCAGCTTCAGGGCGCTGCTGGATGTGCTGGCCTGGGCTCGCTGCGAGGTCGAGCGCGGTGCCCGGGCCGTGATATTGACCCAAGGCACCGACAGCCTTGAGGAAACGGCCTATTTCCTTGATCTGCTCTGGCCATTCGATGCGCCGTTGGTGATGACCGGTGCGATGCGCTCGGCCAGCCAGCCGGGCAACGATGGCCCGGCCAACCTGCTGGCTGCGGCACAGGTTGCATTGGCACAAGGCAGCAGTGGGCGTGGTGTGCTGGTGGTGATGAATGATCAGGTTCATTGCGCGGCAAGGGTTCGCAAGACGGCCAGCCTGGCGATGGCGGCATTCGAGTCGCCTGGCTTTGGTCCTCTGGGCGAAGTTGTAGAGGGCGTCGCTACGTATCGCCATCCACCAGACAGGCGGGAAGTGCTGCCGTTACCGGGACGTTCCGACCAGCGCGTTGCCCTGCTCGAGGCGTGCCTGGACGCTGACACGGCATTGCTGCAGGCTGTGCCCACATTGGGTTACGACGGGTTGGTCATCGCCGGCTTTGGCGCTGGCCATGTTTCCGGCAGTTGGTCTGATGCTCTGGAGCACATGACGCCAACCCTGCCAGTCATTGTCGCCACTCGCACAGGTAAGGGACCTACAGCCGGGGCAACCTACGGGTTTTCCGGCTCCGAGATCGACTTGCAGAAAAAAGGTGTGCACATGGCCGGGCAGCTCTGCCCGCGCAAGTGCCGCATCTTGCTGTGGCTGCTGATTGCCACCGACCGGCAGCATGAGTTGCCGCGTTGGCTGTCCTCCTGAAAAATCTGCCCGTGCAGTGGCACGCACGGGCAACCCTTCAAGCGTTGCTGTGCTAGGGTGCACACACTTTTGCTTCTCAGGATGTACGCCCATGCTCCCCGCACTCAGCGAAAAAGAACTCGATCGCCTCGAAGACCTGCTGATCACTTACGGCAACGACTACTCGGTGCTGAACCTGGCCGAACTCAATGGTTTTTTCACCGCGCTCGCCAGCTCGCCGGTCACCGTCTACCCCGAGCAATGGCTGCCTGCGGTAGCCGGTGGCAAGGTGCCGAAGTTCAAGAAGCCTGCGCACGAAGAAGCGTACACCGCGTTGATGCTGCGCTATGCCAACCAGGTGGCAGAAGAGCTGGGTGACGACGTCGACCACTTCGAGCCGCTATTCGAAGAAAACGAAGGTGAGGAAGGCCATGTGATCGTCATGGAGGAGTGGTGCTTCGGTTACATGCGCGCTACCCAGGTTGCCGGTTGGGAGGCGTTGCCGCCAGAGCAGGATCAACTGCTCAAGGCTATTTCGCTGCATGGGCTGGAGGACAACTTCGAGTTGTTGGACCAGATGAGCGAAGCCGATATCCAGGCGTGCGTGCCACAGGTGGTCGAGGCCGCGCGGGGGCTGTTCCGGTATTTCAACAAGCTGCACTGATACAGAGTTTGCAATAAGGCTGCTGGCCTTTTCGCTGGTAAAACCGCGAAGAGACCAGCAGATCCAGCACACAGTCGGCTCAGAGGTGCTTGCGGCGGATCTCGAACGCCGACAGTGTGGCAGCCAGGCGCTCGGGGATGCGGGGTCGCGCTGGCGCGGCAATTGGAGTTTGGCACGACCGAACTGGCGAATTATTTCGCGCAGCGAAATTATGGTTTCCTCATCACACGGATTCTGCTCTGCGCCGATCAGGTGCAGCATGTGCTCCATCAGCCCACTCCGGTGCTGACCAGGAGCCAAGCCCATGTCGAACCCGATCAAGCTTTACAACTTCCCCAAGTCTGGCCACGCCCATCGCATTGAACTGATGCTGTCTCTGCTCAACCTGCCTACCGAGCTGGTGTTCGTCGACCTGGCCAAAGGGGCCCACAAGCAACCGGACTTCCTGGCCCTTAACCCGTTCGGCCAGGTACCGGTCATCGATGACAACGGCACGGTGATCGCAGACTCCAATGCCATCCTCGTCTACCTCGCCAAAAAATATGACAACGGCACCTGGCTGCCCGAAGAGCCAGCCGCTGCCGCCCGCGTGCAACGCTGGCTGTCGGTCGCTGCAGGCCCGCTGGCCTTCGGCCCCGCCGCTGCCCGCCTGGTGACCGTGTTCGGTGCTGCGTTCAACACCGACGAAGTGATCACCCGCGCCCACACCCTGCTCAAGGTGATCGATGCCGAGCTGGCAAAGTCGCCCTTCTTGGCCGGCAACACAGCCACTATCGCTGACATCGCCAACTACTCGTACATCGCTCACGCACCAGAGGGCAATGTGTCGCTGGAGCCCTATGCCAATGTGCGTAGCTGGCTGGCGCGGATCGAGTCACTGCCGGGCTTCGTGCCCATGCCACGTACTGTGATCGGGCTGCAGACCAGCGCCTGACACCCCGCCCTCGGGAGGAACGCCGCCATGCGACAGACGCCGGACCAACGCCCCTCGCCCTGGCATGCGGGCGAGCAAGCCCTGCAGGAAAAGGTCGGTGTAGCAGAGCGCATGGAGGCGTTCGGGCAAAAGGTCATTCGTGACTACATGCCCGACCAGCACCGCACGTTCTATCACCAGTTGCCGTTCATGGTGGCGGCTAGCGTTGACGCTCAGGGTCGGCCCTGGGCGACGCTGCTGGAAGGGTCAGAAGGTTTCGTCAGCTCGCCCGACCCACGGCAATTGACGATTGACACCAAGTTACCGGCAGATGACCCCGCCACCCCGGGGCTGGTCGCCGGGCAGGCAATCGGCCTGCTGGGCATCGAGCTGCACACCCGCCGGCGCAACCGCATCAACGGGCAGATCCGCCAGGCTGCTGCGGGGCAATTGCAGGTGGCGGTGGAGCAGTCGTTCGGCAACTGCCCGCAGTACATCCAGCTGCGCGACTACACCCGCGTCACCAAACCGGCCAAGGGGCGCGTTGATGCGACAACACTGGATGCAACGACCGTCAGCATGATCCAGTCTGCTGACACATGCTTCGTCGCCAGCTATGTCGAGCATGAAGACGGCCAGCGCTCGGTGGATGTTTCCCACCGAGGCGGTCGGCCAGGGTTCGTCAAGGTCGAAGGCAACACGCTGACCATTCCCGACTACGCCGGTAACCTGCACTTCAACACCTTGGGCAACTTGTGGGTTAACCCGAGGGCAGGTTTGCTGTTCATCGACTTCAGCAGCGGCAACGTTCTGCAGGTGTGCGGGCGTGCCGAGGTGCTGCTGGAAAACCCGGCCATCCAGGCTTTTGAAGGTGCAGAGCGGCTGTGGACGCTGGAGGTCGAGCAGGTGGTGTGGCGGCCGGCTGCGGTTTCCCTGCGCTGGGCCTTCAAGGAGTACGCACCGACCAGCCTGATGACCGGCATCTGGGCTGAGGCCGATGCGCGTTTGCAGCAACGCCAGCAACAGCGCCAATGGCAAGCCTGGCGCGTACTGCGGGTGGAGCAGGAGAGCCGTGATATCCGTTCGTTCTACCTTCAGCCGCCCAGCGATAGCGCTGTGGTGTTTGCACCCGGGCAACATGTTCCGGTGCAGGTAGAGCGTGACGGTGAAGCGCCGCTGATCCGCACCTACAGCTTGTCCAGCGCACCTTCCGATGGCTATTTGCGTATTAGCGTCAAAGCCCAGGGCCCGGTTTCCCGCCACTTGCATGAGCGCATCGCGCCCGGCGATGTGCTTGACGTGCGTCCACCCATGGGCAGCTTCACGCTGGACGTGCAGAGCAGGCGGCCGCTGGTGCTGATTGGCGCGGGGGTGGGAATCACGCCATTACTGGCCATGCTGCGCGAGCAGTTGAGCAAGGCCCAGACGCGGCACATCCACTTATTCCATGGCGCGCGTAGCCTGGCCGACCTGCCGTTCAGGCAGGAACTGGCGAGCTTGCGGCAACAGGCGGGAGGCTTGCTGCACATCCATCGCGCCCTGAGTCAGCCGGAAGGCCAAGCGCTGCTTGGGCGAGATTACGAGTTTGCCGGGCGTCTGGGCATCGAGCAGGTCAAGGCGACGCTGGCGCTGGACGACTACGATTTCTACCTGTGCGGACCGGGCAGTTTTACCCAGGACTTGTATGAAGGGTTGCGCGGCGTGCATGTGCCGGATGCGCGGATTCACGCAGAAGCCTTCGGGCCGTCGACGTTGCGGCGGCACACGGACGCCGACCAGCCCACCTTGCAACAGCCGCCTGCGGCCAGCGAGCCCGTGCCGGTGTACTTCGCGGCATCGGCCAAGGAAGCGCGCTGGGCACCCGGCAGCGGTACCTTGCTGGAGCTGGCCGAGGCGCGTGGGCTGGCGCCGGAGTTCAGTTGCCGGGGTGGCTCGTGTGGTACCTGCAAGACCAAACTTGTGAGTGGCCAGGTGCATTACCCGAATCCACCGGCAGAGCTGCCGGAGGCGGGGTCGGTGTTGATCTGTTGTGCGGTGCCGGCGCAGGTGGAGGAGGGGTTACAGGCATTGGTGCTGGACATCTGACAAACCAGTCCCGGCCTCTTCGCGGGCAGCACAAAATGCCCAGATGAATAATAATCCCGGCACCTCATGTCCTCAGGAGCCCGCATGGACCAGATCCACCTGATGAAGGTGTTCGTCGCCGTAGGTGAGCTGGAAAGCTTCGCCGCTGCTGCCCGCCGCCTGGATATTTCTCCGGCCGCCGTCACCCGCGCCGTCAGCGCCCTGGAAGACCAGCTTGGGGTAAAACTGCTGCTGCGCACTACCCGTAGCGTACGCCTGACCGAAGCGGGAGGCCGCTACCTGGAAGACACCCGGCATATCCTCGCCAGCATCAACGAGGCCAACGCCGCCGCTGCGGGCATCAACGCCACCCCCAAGGGCGACCTGGCGGTTACCGCGCCGATCCTGTTCGGCAAGAAGTTCGTCATGCCGTGCATCGTCCGCTACCTGCAGCAGTACCCTGAGGTCGATGTGTCTGCCTACTTCCTGGACCGCGTGGTGAACATGGTCGAGGAGGGCATGGACGTTGCGGTGCGCATCGGCCCGTTGCCCGACTCGGGGTTGAAGGCGTTGCGGGTCGGCAGGGTGCGGCGCATGTTGTGCGCATCCCCCGATTACCTGGCGCGACATGGCGCGCCGAAACATCCCTCGGACCTGGCCGGGCATGCGGTAATCGGCACCACCAACCTGTCGCCCCGTGCCGGCTGGCGCTTCGGGGTGACAGAAGAGCCGACCACGGTACGCATGAAGCCGAGGCTGACGGTCACCAGCAACGATGGGGCCATCGCGGCTGCCAGTGGCGGGCTGGGTATTGCCCGGTTGTTGTCGTACCAAGTGGCCGATGAACTGGCCAACGGGCAACTGCAGGTGATTCTGGCCGAGTACGAAGAGGCGCCCTGGCCAATTCATGTACTGCACCGGGAGAGCAAGTATGGCTCGGCCAAGGTCAGGGCCTTCATCGACATGCTGGCGCAGGCACTGCGAGCCCAACAACTCGATTGAGATCGTACAACAAGGGTTAAAACAGCTTGAAATAATATTTGTTGTACGACGACCTATGACGTGGCACTCTTTCGCCTGAAACAATTTGTCGCAAATAGCCCTGCCGGCGTTTGCGCCAAACGCTCGCCACTCTAAAAACAAGAAATTCAGGTGAACCATGAAGATGAAAGGCATCCGTTGGTGGATGGTCAGCCTTGTCACGGCTGGGCTCGTCGTCAACTACCTCGCCCGCAACACCCTCTCGGTGGCTGCCCCCACCTTGATGACCGACCTCGCCATCAGTACCGAGCAGTACGCCAAGATCGTCGCTGCCTGGCAGGTGTGCTACGCCCTCATGCAGCCCATTGCCGGCTGGTTCATCGACTTCATCGGCACCAAGCTGGGCTTTGCCGTGTTCGCCATGGCCTGGTCACTGGCCTGTGCCGGCGCGGCCCTGGCCACCGGCTGGCAGAGCATGGCGTTCATGCGTGGGTTGCTGGGCATGACCGAAGCCGCCGGCTTGCCGGCCGGGGTCAAGGCCACCACCGAGTGGTTCCCGGCCAAGGAGCGATCGGTGGCGATTGGCTGGTTCAACATCGGCTCGTCGCTCGGCGCCTTGCTGGCGCCGCCGCTGGTGGTGTGGGCGATCCTGCACAGTGGCTGGCAGCTGGCGTTCGTGATCGTTGGCGTTTCGGGCATTGTCTGGACCCTGTTGTGGATGCTGCTGTACAAGCACCCGCGTGACCAGAAACGCCTGAGTGACGAGGAGCGCGACTACATCCTGGCCGGGCAGGAAGCGCACTTCAAGCAGGACACCCGCGAGAAGGGCGCGTGGAAGCGTATCTTCAAGGCCCGTAACTTCTACGCCATCGCATCGGCGCGGATCCTGTCGGAGCCTGCCTGGCAAACCTTCAATGCCTGGATTCCGCTGTACCTGATGACCGAGCGGCACATGAACATCAAGGAAGTGGCGATGTTCGCCTGGCTGCCGTTCCTGGCGGCCGACATCGGCTGTGTGCTGGGCGGTTACCTCAGCCCGCTGTTCCACCGCTACTTCAAGGTGTCGCTGTTCACCTCACGCAAGATGGTGCTGGTGTTCGGTGCCAGCTGCATGATCGGCCCGGCCTGCATTGGCCTGGTGGAAAGCCCGTACACCGCGATCCTGTTGCTGTGCATTGGCGGTTTTGCCCACCAGACGCTGTCGGGGGCGCTGTACTCGATCACTTCCGACTCGTTCAGCAAGGACCAGGTGGCCACGGCGACCGGTATGGGCGGCATGTGCGGGTATCTGGGGGCGGCGGCGTTTACGCTGGTGTTCGGCGTGCTGGTCACGCAGATTGGCTACAGCCCGTTGTTCGTGGTGCTGGCCGCGTTCGATATCGTGGCGGCGGTGTTGGTGTGGAAGGTGGCGCGGGAGGTGCGAACGCCATCTTCGGAGAAGCCGGTAATGGCTTCGACTGAGGTGCTTGCATAAGGCTTGAGATTTTGGGGCCGCAAAGCGGCCCCAATTCAAGCAATCTGGTTACAACGGCTGATACTGCATCCTGAAGCCCAGGCTCATCGCTTCCCCTAGCTGCAACAACCTCAGCCCTGGCCGCCTCGGCAGGTGATGGGCATTGACCGGGTGGGTAACCGGCTCAAAGCAGAAAAAACCTTGTCCCTGCGGACAAAACAGCAAGAAATGCTCAGCCCCACTGGCACTGCACGCCAAGCGATACCCGGCACCGGGCTGTTCGATCACGCATTCCCCCGGCCAGCCATTGAACGCGTGATCCACGACTGTGTCAGGCAATCCTCGCAGGGTTTCAAAACTCCACCGCTCTGGTATCTCGGCCTCATACGATGGCAACCGCCCATCTTCGGCCAGCCACACCTTGCGTGCCGCTGCATGCAGCTTGGTATCGGGATACCGCGGGAAGTAGGGATGTAGTCCCAATCCATACCAGTTAGCCCGCCCATCCAGGTGCGTGACATGCAGGTCTAGGTTCAGGCACCCCTCATGCAAGTGCACATCCAGTGTGGCCTGGTAGGCAAATGGCACGTCACTGCGCAGCGTCAGGCGCACGCGCCGCTCGCTGTGGTGCTCCACCTGCCAGGGTTGTTGCCAGGCGCTGCCATGAATCGGGTAAGCGTCGTGCGTGGTATTGGGCGCCAGTGCCTGCCAGCCTTCGGGCCGGGAAAAGCCACCCTCGGAAATGCGATTGGACCACGGCGCCAGCGGGTAACAGGCCAGCCGTCGTGGGGTAGCGGTGGCCATCGCGGCCGCGTCGGAATGGCGTAGCAATGGCTGCCCGGTTGCCTTTACTTCCCAGTTGACCAGGCTGGCGCCCAGTTCCGGGGCCAGGCTCAGGCGGGTCAGGTTATCTTGCAGGTGCAGCTCGGTCACAGCCATTCAAGGCTCCTTTCAAATGAACAATCAACGGGCCCGACGGTAGGTCAGCAGCACGATGCCGCACACCACCACGGCGGCGCCGATCAGTTGCGGGGTACTCAGTTGCTGATCGAGCAACGCCCAGCCCAGCAGCAGTGTCGCGATGGGTTCGACATTCATCACCGGTGCGTTCTGCGCCATGTTCAGCCTTGGCACACACACAAACAGCAAGGTGAAGGCCAGGCCGTACAGCACCACCAGGCTGCCCAAGGCGACCCAGCCACCGCTGCTGCCGGGCAGTGACAAGCCCGACGGCATCACGCCGCTTGCGCCTGCAACCAGCATGCTGGAAAACACGATCAGCAAGGTCAGCAGGCTGCGCACTGGCCCGCGTACGGCAGCCAGTTTGTGGTCGGTGATCCACAAGGCACAGGCAAACGCACAGGCGGCACCAAAGGCCAGGCTGACGCCCAGCGCCCAGTGCGAGTTGGCCGTGCCACTGTCGGCCAGGCGTACCGGTACATCCAGCGCCAGCACCAGGCCGCACAGGATCAGGCCCATGAACAGCACCGGGCGGCCAGTAGGCCGTGCGCCACCCAGTGCCCAGGTGAGCAATGCCAGCAATATCGGAAAGGTGTTGCCCACCAGCAGCGCCAATGCCACCGGGATGCGCGCCACTGCCGAGTACAGGCACAGGCTCTGGGTGGCGATCAGCAGGCCGAGCAGCAACTGCCAGTGACGGGTACCCGCAGGCAGGCCTATCGCCTGGCGTTGCCACAGCAGCAGGCAGGCCAGCACCAGCAAGGTGATGCCTGAGCGACAGAGGATCGCCAGCAGCACGCCGGTGCCGTCATCGAAGGCGATGCGAGCGGCGATGTGGTTACCGGCGAATGAACAGGCCAGCAGGGCCAGCAAGGCGATGGCCAGTTTGCGTGGGAACAGCGGGGCAGCAGAGGAGGGAACAGCCATGTGCAGGGTCCATTTGCAGAGAGAACCCGGGGCCGCAAGGCGGCCCCGGGTTCAGTTAGAGCACCACGCTAGGCAGCCACAGGGAAATGGCCGGAATGTAGGTCACCGCCATCAGCACCAGGAACAGCGCCAGGTAGAACGGCAGCAACGCCTTCACCGTCGACTCGATGCTCACCTTGCCAATGGCCGAGCCCACGAACAGCACGGCCCCCACCGGCGGGGTGATCAGCCCGATGCCCAGGTTCACCAGCATGATCATGCCGAAGTGCACCGGATCCACGCCGATACCGGTGATGACCGGCAGCAGGATCGGTGTGAGGATCAGGATCAGCGGCGCCATGTCCATCACCGTGCCCAGCAGCATCAACATGAAGTTTATGCACATCAGGATCACGTAGCGGTTGTCCGACAGGGTCAGGAACGCCGTGGTGATCTTCGACGGGATCTGCATCAGCGTCATCACGTAGCCGAAGCTGGCGGCAAAGCCGATCAGGATCATCACGATGGAGATGGTGCGAACCGTGCGGTGCATCAGCTTGGGCAGGTCGCGCCACTTGTAGTCGCGGTAGATGAACATGGTCACGAAGAACGACCACACCACCGCCACGGCTGCCGATTCGGTCGCGGTGAACACACCCGACAGGATGCCGCCCAGGATGATCACCATGGCCATCAGGCCCCACAGCGCCTCACCGGCAATTTTCAGCGCCTGGCGCAGCGGGATCACTTCGCCCTTGGGGTAGTTGCGCTTCTTGGCGAAGATCAGGCACAGGCCCATCATCACCGCGCTCAGCAGCAAACCGGGCATGACACCCGCCATGAACAGCGAGGCAATCGATACCGTGCCGCCCGCCGCCAGCGAGTACAGCACCGAGTTGTGGCTGGGTGGGGTCAGCAGCGCCTGCACCGAGCCGCTGACGGTCACGGCGGTGGAAAACTCCCGCGGGTAGCCCTTGCGCTCCATCTCCGGAATCAGCACCGAGCCCACCGAGGCCGTGTCGGCCACCGACGAGCCCGAAATCGCCCCGAAGAAGGTCGAAGCCATGATGTTGACCAGCGACAGCCCGCCACGCACGAAGCCCACCAGCACCCCGGCAAAGGCCACCAGCCGACGTGACATGCCGCCTTCGGCCATGATCGCACCGGCCAGCACGAAGAACGGAATGGCCAGCAGTGAGAACTTGTTAACCCCACTGGCCACCTGGATCATCATCGCCTGCAGCGGGATGTCGATCCACCACGCACCGATCAACGCCGACAGGCCCAGTGCATAGGCCACCGGCATGCCCAGCAGGATGAGCGCAACGAAACTGCCCAACAGAATGAACGCATCCATTTACGCCACTCCTTCGCTTTCTTCTACATGGTCGAAACGCACCACCTTGCGATGGCTCTGGTCGCCGAGCAGAAGTTTTTCCAGCACGAAGACCAGGGTCAGCACGCCACCCACCGGGATCGGCGCATACGTCATGCCCACCCGTACACCCGGCAGCGACGCCAGAAACTGGTTCCAGGTAGTGATGCATAACTTGGTGCCGTAGTAGGTCATGAATACACACACCAGAATCATCAGCACCTGCACCAGCAGCGCGACCAGCTGGCGCTGCAGCGGTGGCAGGCGATCGGTAATCATCGCCACCGCCATGTGCGCCCCGGCGCGGTAGCTGGCGGCGGCGCCGACGAAGGTGAACACCACCATCAGCAGGATGGCCACCGGCTCTGGCCAGCTGGCGCCGGTGCCGAGCACGTAGCGGGCAAAAATGCCCCAGGGAATGATCAGCGACATCGCCAGGATCGACAGGCCGGCGACCCAGATGCAGCTGCGGTACAGCGTGTCGTTCACACGCAGGACAAGGTTTTTCATGGGCATCACCAAAGCGGCAGGGCGACGGGCGCCGCGCTGCCGAGGTCGTTCAGAAAGGGGTCGCTGTTACTGGACGGCGTCGATGCGCTTCATCAGGTCAGCGTATTGCGCGCCGTATTTTTCACGCACCGAGGCGGTGGCGTCGTAGAACGGTTTCTTGTCGACGGTGATGAACTCGACACCGGCGGCCTTCAGCTTCTCTTCACTGGCAGCGGACTTGGCGTCCCACAGCGCGCGCTCTTCCATCTGCGCCTCACGCGCGACCTGCTTCACCAGCGCCTGCTGCTCGGGAGTGAGCTTGTTCCAGGTGGTCTTGGACATCACCACCGGCTCCGGCAGGATCAGGTGGCCGGTCAGGGTGTAGTACTTGGCGCTCTGGAAGTGGTTGTGCTCAAGCAGCGTTGGCGGGTTGTTCTCGGCACCATCGATCACACCGGTTTGCAGGGCGCTGAAGATTTCCCCGGTGTCCATGGCGATGCCGTTGCCGCCCATGGCGTTCATCATGTCGATGAACAGCGGGTTGCCCTGCACGCGAATCTTCATGCCCTTGAGGTCTTCAAGGCTGCGTACGGGCTTCTTGGTGTAGATGCTGCGCGAGCCGCCATCCATCCAGGCCAGGGCCACCAGGTTGAAATCGGAGTTGGTGATCTTGTCGAGGATCTCCTGGCCGATGTCTCCGTCGATGATCTTGCGCATGTGCTCATGGTCGCGGAACACGAACGGCATGTTGAACACGTTTACATCCGGCACTACCGGGCCGACGATCCCCAGGCTGACGCGGGTCATCTGTACGGCACCGATCTGCGCCTGTTCGATCACTTCCTTTTCCGAGCCCAGCACGCCGCCGGCAAACATCTTGAAGGTAATGTCGCCATTGCTGGCTGCTTCAAGTTTTTTGCCCATGTTCTGCTCGGCCACCACGGTGGGATAGCCGGCCGGGTGGATTTCGGCGAACTTGATGTCCAGTGCCGAGGCGGGCATGGCCACGCTGAAGGCGAAGGGGAGTACGGCAAGAAGCAGCTTGCGTTTGAACGTCATGATGAAACTCCGTGGTTTTTATTATCTGGTTTCGTACGTGCAAGTGTGGGTATGGCAGGCGGGGCTCAGCCCCGGTAGGCAGGCTCCTCCAGGCCTTTGGTGCCAGGGTTGAGGGCAAACACCCCGCCAGCCAGCGGCTGGCCGCTGAGGTCGATGCCCGCAGGGCGGATCGAGGTGACGTACAGGGTGTCCAGGTTGGCGCCGCCGAAGGCGCACATCGCCGGTTTTTTCACCGGTACGTTGAGCGAGCGGTCCAGGCGGCCATCGGGGGTGAAACGGTGGATCTGCCCGGCATCGTTGCCGCAGATCCAGTAGCAGCCGTCCTGGTCGATGGCGGCGCCATCGGGGCGGCCAGGGTAGCCGCGCATGTCGACGAACAGCCGTCTGTTGTGTGGCGTGCCGCTGTCGGTGTCGTAGTCGAAGGCCCAGACTTTCTGCACGTTGGGGTGCGAGTCGGAGAGGTACATGCGTGTGCCGTCGGGGCTGAAAGCCAGGCCGTTAGGCACGATCATGCTGTCCTGCTGCAGGTGCAGATGACCTTCGCCGTCATGCCGGTAGAGCGCACCAACATGCGCGCCTTGTTGCATGTCCAGCAGCATGGTGCCGGCCCAGAAGCGGCCCTGGCGATCGCAGCGGCCATCGTTGAAACGCATGCCCGCCTGGGCATGTGGCACACTGCTGAGCAGCCGGCCGTCCAGGCTACCATCGGCCTTGGCCTGAAGCTGGAAGATGCCGCTCTCCATGCCGGCAATCCAGCCGTGGCCGCTGCGGGCGATGCAGGCCAGCATTTCGTCGCCCTGCCAGACCTGGTGTTTGCCATCGGCCGCCTGCCAGCGGTGCAGTTGGCGGGCGGGAATATCGACCCAGTACAGGGCCTGTTCACCGACGTGCCACACGGGGCTTTCGCCAGTGCCGTTGCGGGCGTCGACGATCAGTTCGCAGTTCATGGCCGTGCCTCCTGGCATGCGTGGGGTCAGTTGAATGGGCCGGCCACGGCGAAGGCGCCGCCCTGGTAGATCATGCTCGGGTCATCGGCGGCGGGCGCCGGCTGGGCCTCGACGGCGGCGCGGAAGGGTTCGGAGCTGTCCTTGGGCGCATAGCCCAGGTGCTCGGCATGGCGGTTGTCCCACCACACGGTGCGGTTGTCGGAGGCACCGTAGACGATGGTGTGGCCAACATCGGGCGTGAACAGCCCGCGCTCGATCAGTTGCACCAGGTCGTCGTAGCTCAGCCAGGTGCAGAGCATGCGCGGGTTTTGAGGTTGCGGGAACGACGAGCCAATACGGATGCTGACGGTCTCGATGCCGTAGCGGTAGAAGTAAAAACTGGCCACATCCTCGCCATAGCACTTGGACAGCCCGTAGTAGCTGTCGGGGCGGCGCGGGGAGTGGGCGTCGATGCGCTCGTCCTGGCGATAGAAGCCGATGGTGTGGTTGGAGCTGGCGAAGATGATGCGCTTCACCCCATGCTTGCGCGCTGCCTCGTAGACGTGGAACACGCCGCAGATGTTGGGGCCGAGGATGTCTTCGAAGGAATGCTCGGTAGACACGCCGCCGAAGTGGATGATGGCGTCAACGCCTTCGACCAGGGCATGTACCGCCGCCTTATCGGCCAGGTCGCAGGTGATCACTTCTTCATGCGGGCCTGCGGCAGGTGCCATGGGGCTGATGTCGGAAAGGCGCAGGACCTCGGCGTAGCCTTGCAGGCGTTCGCGAAGGACCTTGCCCAGGCCGCCTGCAGCTCCGGTGAGCAGCAGGCGGTTGAGGGGAGTAGGGGTCATGGCCGGCTCTTGTTGTTAGTTGTTGTAGGTTGTCGTATGACTAGGCTGATTATTGGCGGTGGGTTTGGGTGTTGTCAATGAGGCCTGCGTCTCTTTTGCCGGCCTCTTCGCGGTAAAACCGCTCCCACAGGTACTGCATATGCCTTGAAGTCGGCGCGGTCGGTGTAGGAGCTGGCTTGCCTGCGATGGGCCGCAAAGCGGCCCCAATAGAGACAGCACCAATGTTCCGGTTAAAGCAGCGACAACGGATAGTTAAAGATCAACCGGTTCTCATCAAACTCGTTATTGCTGTAATCCCGCCGAATCGACGAGTTACGCCACTTCACACTCAAATCCTTGAATGCCCCGCTCTGGATCACATACGCCAACTCCGTCTCGCGTACCCACTCCTTGCCATCGGTCACCGACCCGGTATGCACATCACGCCCGCTGATGTACCGGTTCATCAAGGTCAACCCCGGCACTCCGACCGTGACAAAGTTGAAGTCATGCCTCACCTGCCACGAGCGTTCGTTGGCATTGTCGAAGCTGGAGTTGTAGCTGTCGTTGGCCAGAGTCCCGCCACTGGTGCCATTGACCCGCATCCAGGTATCGCCATCGACTTTCTGCAGGCCCACCCAGAAGGTGTTGCCGCCGTACTTGGCCGAGAACATCCCCGAATAGGTCTTGTTGTCCAGCTGCCCGGCGCGCTCGGAACCGTCCTCATCACCATGGAAATAGCCCAGGTTGGCACCCAGGGTCCAGTCACCCACCGGCTGGCTGTGGCTCAGTTGCAGGTACTGTTGCTGGTACACATCCTTCAGCACCGCATTCCACAGCCCCACCAGCGTACGGTCCTGGTTGAACTTGTACTCGCCACCGACAAAGTTGAAGCGGTCCGACAGCCCGCCGCCGTAGCTCATGTCTTCCATGCTGGCATCGTTGCGCGGGCTGTTGCCGCGGAACTGGCCGCCATACAGGGTCAGCCCGGCAATCTCGTTGGAGGTGATTTGCCCGCCACGGAATGTCTGTGGCAGCGAGCGCCCGTCGTCCGAACGCAGAATCGGTAGCACCGGCATCCACTCGCCAATCTTCAGTTCGGTCTTGGAGATACGCGCCTTGCCAGCGACTGCCAACCGCCCATAATCATCCGCAGGCTTGCCATCGTCATGGCGCGGCAGCAACGCTGTGCCATAGGTGCCGCCGCCGCCGTCGAGCTTGACCGACCACAGCCCCAGCACATCCACGCCGAACCCGACCGGCCCTTCGGTAAAGCCCGAGCGGGCATCGAGGATGAAGCTTTGCGTCCATTCCTCGGCCTTGCTTTGCGGGTTGCTCGGGTTGGTGAAGTTACGATTGATGTAGAAGTTGCGCAGCCCGAGCGTGGCTTTGCTGTCCTCGACAAAACCCGCAGCCAGACTGGTGCCCGGCAAGCCGGCGATAACCCCGGCGCCAAGCAGGGCGAAGGGCAGGGTGTGGCAGATTTTCATTATTGTTGTGCTCCCGAAGGGTATGGCAGCCCGTCCACCGGGCACGCACAGGCGGCCTGCGGCAGGGGCGGGTAGGTAACGGGCCGGTCAGGGCCAGAGGTGGATACGCGGTAACCGGGTGCTAGGTACTGGCGGGCGTACGCAGGCAGGCCGGGGCAAGGGGGGTGTGCAACAGACGTGGGTGTTGCGGGATGGGTGTCGACATGATTTCGTCCACTGATTGTTGTTTTTGTTATGTGTTGTCGTACAACTGTGGGCGATTATTAGCAAGGGGGAGGTGGGCTGTCAACGGCTGATGGCTGAGCGATTCAGGGGTTAGGTGGCGTAAATCGGGCTGTAGAAGCTCTACCATGACTGCTATAGAGACATACTACGACTAAGGTAGTCATTTGCGCTGTTTCAACAGCGGGCGCGATCTCATCCCAAAATTCAAAAGCTGGCTCGATCCCTGTGGGAGCGGCTTTAGCCGCGAACACCGTCACAGCCGGTGCCATACACCGCGTTGAATTTTTCGCGGGTGAACCCGCTCCCACAGATATGCGCCTTTAACCCGAACACATCCTTTACAAATCCAATCCAGTTGCCTGTGGACCCTGCCGCAACCCTGCGCTATCTTCAGATCTGGCCTCGCCCTCGACCACGTAGACTGGCATGTCCAGTCCCGGCACCTCGTTGTGCCGTACCCCTCTTGTCGGCGTGGGCGGGGCCTCTTCTTTTCTCGACAGTCGAACCATGGCGTCCGTCAACATCTGCATCGACGACGAGCTCAAAGCCCGCGCCTACGAAGAGCTAGAGCGCCTCGGTGTAACCCCCTCCGAACGCATGCACCAGGTTCTGCAATATGTAGCAGAGCAGGGCAAGCTGCCTTTTGGGCCAGCCACCATGGCCGAGGAAGATGAAGGCCTCATCGCGTCTGTAAATGAGCGTCTCGCTTCCCCGCTGCGCGTGAAGGTTCAACTGGATGACCTATAGCATCTGACTCGATGTACGGCACCGGCTTTGCCGGCGTTCGCAGGTGACCTCTAATGCCAATCAGTCAGGAACATTGGGGCCGCTTTGCGCCCCATCGCCGGCAAGCCAGGCTCCCACAGTTACAGCGCATGGCTTGAGTGCGATGCGCTCGGTGTGGGAGCTGGCTTGCCGGCGGTGGGCTGCGTTCTTAAGCGCCGACAGACGTTATTGCAACGCTAAAAAAGTGACAATGAAAAACCTTGTAGGAAGCGTCCTGTTTGCCTTTCCCCTGCCAATAAAAAAGGCTGCCGTTTGGCAGCCTTCTTGATAATCAGCCCGGATAATCAGTCCCAGCTCAGTGCACCACCAGTCTGATACTCAATCACGCGCGTCTCAAAGAAGTTCTTCTCCTTCTTCAAGTCCATGATCTCGCTCATCCATGGGAACGGGTTGGTAGTCCCCGGATACTCTTCTTTCAAACCAATCTGAGTCAAACGACGGTTAGCAATGAACTTGAGGTAATCCTCCATCATCGCCGCGTTCATGCCCAGCACGCCGCGTGGCATGGTGTCACGGGCGTATTCGATCTCCAGCTGGGTCCCTTGCAGGATCATCTGGGTCGCTTCTTCCTTCATCGCCGCGTCCCACAGGTGTGGGTTCTCGATCTTGATCTGGTTGATCACGTCGATACCGAAGTTCAGGTGCATCGACTCGTCACGCAGGATGTACTGGAACTGCTCGGCCACGCCGGTCATCTTGTTGCGGCGGCCCATGGACAGGATCTGGGTGAAGCCGCAGTAGAAGAAGATGCCTTCCAGTACGCAGTAGTAGGCGATCAGGTTGCGCAGCAGCTCTTTGTCGGTTTCGACGGTGCCGGTGTTGAATTCCGGGTCGGAGATGGCGCGGGTGTACTTCAGGCCCCAGGCGGCTTTTTTAGCGACCGACGGGATCTCGTGGTACATGTTGAAGATCTCGCCTTCATCCATGCCCAGCGACTCGATGCAGTACTGGTAGGCGTGAGTGTGGATCGCCTCTTCGAAGGCCTGGCGCAGGATGTACTGGCGGCACTCCGGGTTGGTGATCAGGCGGTACACGGCCAGGGCCAGGTTGTTGGCAACCAGCGAGTCGGCGGTGGAGAAGAAGCCGAGGTTGCGCATGACGATGCGGCGCTCGTCTTCGGTCAGGCCGTCCTGGCTCTTCCACAGGGCGATGTCGGCGGTCATGTTGACCTCTTGCGGCATCCAGTGGTTGGCGCAGCCGTCCAGGTACTTCTGCCAGGCCCAGTCGTACTTGAACGGTACCAGCTGGTTCAGGTCGGCGCGGCAGTTGATCATGCGCTTTTCGTCAACGGCAACGCGGGCGGAGGAGCCTTCCAGCTCGGCCAGGCCTTCGGCCACGTCGAGGGCGTCGAGGGCAGCCTTGGCACGCTTGACGGCTTCGGAGTCAGACGCGGTAGCAGCGCGAGCTTCCAGGGCGGCGGCACCACCAGCGCTGTCGAGCTTGTCGAGGGTAGCGGTGGCAGCGGCCTGCGCAGGGGTGTTGCCTTTGGCGGCTACTTCGCCGTCTTCTTTATCGAATTCGTCCCAGCTCAGCATGGTTTGGCTCCTGCTTGAGGGTCGCCCTGGGGCAACCGGTTGGATTTTAAAAATGTGATGCCTGACGCAAGGCCGTAACGGCGAATGGACAGCTCGAGAGGCTGACTCTCGTTTACATCTGAATGTGTTCTGACTTGTACCTGGCCAGGCCTCTGGGAGGGGCCAGGACAATTGAAAGGTGCCCTTTTTCAGAGGGGGCGCAGTATACCGGAATTCGCCTCCGATCGGGGCGCGCGTCTGGCGGGCGAGGGTAACTTTTTCGACCGGTTTTGCGTGCGTCCGTTCACCAGGCTTGTGCCGTTTGCTACGGGGAAGGAGTGTAGCGGCAAAAAGCGGGTGGCACTACATGTTGTGCCATTTTATTTTATGGGCACATTATGTGGTGTTGGCGCGCTTTTTGTGGGGGCGGCCTTGTGTCGCGAGAGGGCTGCAAGGCAGCCCGGGCGATTTATGCGGCGGAGCTGAAAACTTGGGGGCGCTTCGTACCCCTATCGCGACACAAGGCCGCTCCCACAGTAGCGCAGTGTTTCGACGATGTGGGTCTTGGGGTGTTTGCGTGCTACTTCGACCGAGGTGAAGCGGCCGGTTTCAGCGTTGCGACCAATCTTGCGAGTTGCCACCTTTTTCCGCGCCATGGGCTTGTTTCCTTTTTTGAGAGGTCCTGTTCTTTTACCTAGCCGCGTGAGCGGTGGGCAAAGGGCAAGGTTTCTCTGGGGCGCGGATACAAAAATGCCGCGCGGGGCACCCGTAGGCACCCCGCGCGGCATTCAGGCCTTACTGGCAGGCTTCGCAGTCAGGCTCGTCGATCGCACAGGCCTTTGGCACTGGCGCCGGGCCGGCGGCCTGGACCGGTGCGCTGTCGCCACCGCTGGAAACGGCGTTGAGCTTGCCGGTGTTGATGGTCGACTTCTCGGTGCTGGTTGCAGCCAGGGCACGGAGGTAGTAGGTGGTTTTCAGGCCACGGTACCAGGCCATGCGGTAGGTCACGTCCAGCTTCTTGCCCGAGGCGCCAGCGATGTACAGGTTCAGCGACTGAGCCTGGTCGATCCACTTCTGGCGACGCGAGGCAGCATCGACAATCCACTTGGTTTCCACTTCGAACGCAGTGGCGTACAGGTCTTTCAGCTCTTGCGGGATACGCTCGATCTGCTGCACCGAACCGTCGTAG
Organism: Pseudomonas sp. NBRC 111133; assembly: GCF_001320605.1. Classification (NCBI taxonomy): domain Bacteria; kingdom Pseudomonadati; phylum Pseudomonadota; class Gammaproteobacteria; order Pseudomonadales; family Pseudomonadaceae; genus Pseudomonas; species Pseudomonas sp. NBRC 111133. The sequence continues at coordinate 24,892 of NZ_BCBJ01000053.1, forward strand.
TACTTCAGGTCGTTGATCATGACCGAGTCCCACAGGCCGCGGGCCTTCAGGTCGCGGACCAGGTACGGGTTGATCACGGTGAACTCGCCCGACAGGTTCGATTTCACGTACAGGTTCTGGTAGGTCGGCTCGATCGACTGCGACACGCCGGTGATGTTGGCGATGGTCGCGGTTGGCGCGATGGCCATGATGTTCGAGTTACGAATACCTTTTTGTACGCGGGCACGTACCGGAGCCCAGTCCAGGGTCTCGTTCAGGTCGACGTCGATGTACTTCTGGCCACGGGCCTCGATCAGGATCTGTTGCGAATCCAGTGGCAGGATGCCCTTGGACCACAGCGAACCCTGGAAGGTCTCGTACGCACCGCGCTCATCGGCCAGGTCGCAAGAAGCCTGGATGGCGAAGTAGCTGACCGCTTCCATCGACCTGTCGGCGAACTCGACTGCAGCATCGGAACCGTAGGCAATGTGCTGCAGGTACAGAGCGTCCTGGAAGCCCATGATGCCCAGGCCGACCGGGCGGTGCTTGAGGTTCGAGTTACGCGCTTGCGGCACCGAGTAGTAGTTGATGTCGATCACGTTGTCGAGCATGCGCACGGCGGTGTTCACGGTGCGTTGCAGCTTGGCGGTGTCCAGCTTGCCGTCGACGATGTGGTTCGGCAGGTTGATCGAGCCCAGGTTGCAGACTGCGATCTCGTCCTTGTTGGTGTTCAGGGTGATCTCGGTGCACAGGTTCGAGCTGTGGACCACGCCCACGTGCTGCTGCGGAGAGCGCAGGTTGCACGGGTCCTTGAAGGTCAGCCACGGGTGGCCGGTCTCGAACAGCATCGACAGCATCTTGCGCCACAGGTCTTTGGCCTGAATGGTCTTGAACACCTTGATCTTGTTGTACTCGGTCAGGGCTTCGTAGTACTCGTAGCGCTCTTCGAAGGCCTTGCCGGTCAGGTCGTGCAGGTCTGGCACTTCCGAAGGCGAGAACAGGGTCCACTTGCCGTCATCGAAGACACGCTTCATGAACAGGTCAGGGATCCAGTTGGCGGTGTTCATGTCGTGGGTACGACGGCGGTCATCACCGGTGTTTTTACGCAGCTCGATGAATTCTTCGATGTCCAAGTGCCAGGTTTCCAGGTAGGCACACACCGCGCCCTTGCGCTTGCCACCCTGGTTCACGGCAACGGCGGTGTCGTTGACCACTTTGAGGAACGGTACAACGCCCTGGGACTTGCCGTTGGTGCCCTTGATGTAGGAGCCCAGTGCACGTACAGGGGTCCAGTCGTTGCCCAGGCCACCGGCGAATTTCGACAGCATGGCGTTGTCGTGGATCGCGTGGTAGATGCCCGACAGGTCGTCCGGCACGGTGGTCAGGTAGCAGCTGGACAACTGCGGGCGCAGGGTGCCGGCGTTGAACAGGGTCGGGGTCGAGGCCATGTAGTCGAAGGACGACAACAGGTTGTAGAACTCGATCGCGCGGGCTTCCTTGTCTTTCTCTTCCAGCGCCAGGCCCATGGCCACACGCATGAAGAACACCTGCGGCAGCTCGAAGCGTACGCCATCCTTGTGGATGAAGTAGCGGTCGTACAGGGTCTGCAGGCCCAGGTAGGTGAACTGCTGGTCGCGCTCGTGGTTGATCGCCTTGCCCAGTTTTTCCAGGTCGAAGTCAGCCAGGGCAGGGTTCAGCAGCTCGAACTCGATACCTTTGGCGACGTAGGCCGGCAGGGCCTTGGCGTACAGGTCGGCCATTTCGTGGTGGGTGGCGCTGTCGGCTACGTTCAGGAAGCCCAGGCCTTCGGCGCGCAGGGTGTCCATCAGCAGGCGGGCGGTGACGAACGAGTAGTTCGGCTCGCGCTCTACCAGGGTACGGGCGGTCATCACCAGGGCGGTGTTGACGTCCTTGATGGCCACGCCGTCGTACAGGTTCTTCAGGGTTTCGCGCTGGATCAGGTCGCCATCGACTTCGGCCAGGCCTTCGCAGGCTTCGCTGATGATGGTGTTCAGGCGGGCCATGTCGAGCGGCGCCAGGCTGCCGTCGGCCAGGGTGATGCGGATGGACGGGTGCGGCTCGACCACGGCATCGGTGTTGGCGCGGGTGGCACGCTCCTTGGCACGCTGGTCGCGGTAGATCACGTAGTCACGGGCGACTTTCTGCTCGCCGGCGCGCATCAGGGCCAGTTCGACCTGGTCCTGGATTTCTTCGATGTGGATGGTGCCACCCGATGGCATGCGACGTTTGAACGTGGCGGTAACCTGCTCGGTCAGGCGCGCGACGGTGTCGTGGATGCGCGACGAAGCGGCAGCGGTGCCGCCTTCAACTGCGAGAAACGCCTTGGTGATGGCCACGGTGATCTTGTCGTCGGTGTAAGGGACGACAGTGCCGTTGCGCTTGATCACGCGCAGTTGGCCAGGGGCGGTAGCGGCCAGATCCTGGTTGGAATCGGCAGCTTGCGGCACCTTGGCTTGCGGGTTCTCGCGAGTTGTGTCGGTTTGCATGGGTGGGTGTCTCCACAGTTTCTATAGTGTTCAGGCGCCTTTTGGGCGCCCACCGTTCCGTCCACTTGCTCGATGCCCCGGCGGGGATGCGCAATGCATGCGCATCCGCCCGCGCGGGCGTACCGACTTCGGGACAGACTCAGGAATTAGGGCAATAGCTCGCCGCTCCCTGGCCGAAGTCAAAGGTTCTGGGCCTGAGCCCAAAATCTGTTGCTGATGAGTGTCAGGCCTGGCCTGCAACACCCATACCCGAACAAGGCCCTGGAAGGGCTTGCCTCGGTCGCCTCCGCAGGAGCGGTTTGGCTGCTGAAATCACTTGAAGTTCCGCCCGGAAAATCGCTCGATTTTGCGGGTTGACTTTTGTGTGTGATTTTGCACGAACCCCAACATCTAGTGGTTCGCTGCGATCGGGATACAAGATAATGCGGTATTGGGGCCTTTGCAAGGCGAGCGCCTGTGGATAACGTGTGCGTACTTTGTGTGTGAATGGTGGGTATTGGCTGTAGGCCTTGTGCCAAGTGGTTTGCAGTATTTTTCTGCGCCTTGCTGCCCCGGGGCAGTTTTTTTCGGGCGCGAACCCTATCACAAAAAACGGTTCAGTCGAGGGGCTGTGAGTGGCTTGGCAGTGCCGGGGGCGGGACGTAGTATCCGAGGCAGATGTTGCCTTTTGGTTAAAGGGGTATGTTGCCTGTGCCGGCCTCTTCGCGGGCGCTGGCAAAAGAAAAACAACAAGCGAAGGCCTAAGCCATGGACCATCCCACCCCCCGCATCCTCATTGTCGAAGACGACCAGCGCCTGGCCGAGCTCACCGCCGAATACTTGCAAGCCAACGGCTACGAGGTCGCGGTGGAGGGCGACGGCGCCCGCGCCGCGCGGCGCATCGTCGACAGCCAGCCCGACTTGGTCATCCTTGACCTCATGCTGCCCGGCGAGGACGGCCTGAGCATCTGCCGGCGTGTACGCAGCCAGTACCCCGGCCCGATCCTGATGCTCACTGCCCGCAGCGACGAACTCGACCAGGTCCAGGGCCTGGACCTGGGGGCCGACGACTACGTGTGCAAACCGGTACGCCCACGCCTGCTGCTGGCGCGTATCCAGGCCCTGCTGCGCCGCAGCGAGGCCGTGGACAACAAGCGCCAGGACCTGGCCTTCGGCGCCCTGCGTATCGACAACCGCTTGCGCGAGGCGCGCTTGGGCGAAACGCTGATCGAGCTGACCGGCGCCGAATTCGACCTTCTCTGGCTGCTGGCCAGCAACGCCGGCCGCGTGCTGACCCGCGAGCAGATCTTCACCGCGCTGCGCGGTGTGGGCTACGACGGCCAGGACCGCTCCATCGACATCCGCATTTCAAAAATTCGCCCCAAGATCGGCGATGATCCGCTCCAGCCCCGCTTGATCAAGACCCTGCGCAGCAAGGGCTACCTGTTTGTCGGCGAGGCGCCATGAACAACTCGATCTTCCTGCGTATCTACGGCGGCATGCTGGCTGTGCTGGTGCTGGTGGCCCTGCTTGGCATACTCAGCCTGCATCTGGTCAACGAAGTGCGCGCCGCCCAGCACCGCGAAGGCCTGGCCCAGGGCACCTTCAGCCTGATGGCCGACAACCTCGCACAGCAGAATGACACCGAACGCAAACGCTCGCTGCTGATTTGGGAGCGCCTGCTGGGTGTGCCGCTGGCGTTGCAGCCCATGACGGCGCGCACCCTCGACGGCGGCCAGCGGGCTCGCCTGTACCGTGGCCTGGTGGTGGTCGAAAAGACCGGCCCGCATGCGGCACAAGTGCTTCGCAAGGTAGGCCAGGAAGACCTGATGCTGGTCGCGCAGATCAAACAGATAAGCGAGCAGTTGGCGCGCGCCACCCTTTATCTGCTGGCCGATGAACTGGTGCGTTACCCGATCACCGAACAGCAGCAGCGGTTGGCGCAGATCAAGCAGGAAAAGGGCTTCGGTTTTGGCGTCGCCCTGCAGCGCATCGAGCGGGTAAGCCTGGACGATGACCAGCGGCGCCGGGTCGAGGAGGGCGACACCGTGATGGCGCTGGGCAGGGATGGCGACTCGATCCGAGTGTTTGCCGGGCTGTCAGGTTCGCCCTGGGTGCTGGAAATCGGCCCGTTGTACCAGCTCAACCCGTATCCACCGCAGTTGCTGATATTGATCGCCTTCCTTGGCCTGTGCCTGATCGGCCTAGTGGTCTACCTGCTGGTACGCCAGCTGGAGCGCCGTGTGTCGGGCCTGGAAGTTGCCGCCACTCGTATTGCCCAAGGCAGCCTGGATACCCGCGTGCCTGCCGGTGACGCCGACTCGGTCGGGCGCCTGGCCGCTGCCTTCAACGGCATGGCCGAGCACCTGCAGCGCTCGCTGACCATGCAGCGTGAGCTGGTGCGGGCGGTGTCCCACGAGCTGCGCACGCCGGTTGCGCGCCTGCGGTTTGGCCTGGAAATGATTGAAAGCGCCACCACCGAACAGGCACGGGCCAAGCACCTGGCAGGCATGGACGGGGATATCCAGGACCTCGACAAGCTGGTTGACGAGATGCTGACCTATGCCCGCCTGGAGCAGGGCGCACCGGCCTTGAAGTTCCAGCGGGTAGACCTGGATGCCTTGCTCGACCGCGTGATCGAAGAGCTGGCACCGCTGCGTGCCGAGGTGCGGGTGGTGCGTGGCGACTGCCAGGGCGCGGACGCCGATGGCGCCTGGGTCGAGGCCGAGCCGCGTTACCTGCACAGGGCCCTGCAGAACCTGGTCGGCAATGCCATGCGCCATGCCGAGCGCGAAGTGCGCCTGAGCTACCAGCTGGGGCAGCAACGCTGCCGCATTGATGTGGAAGATGACGGCCCAGGTATACCCGAGGGCTTCTGGGACCGTATTTTCACCCCGTTCACCCGCCTCGACGACAGCCGTACACGGGCCTCGGGTGGGCATGGCCTGGGCCTGTCGATCGTGCGGCGGATCATCTACTGGCACGCAGGCCGGGCCACGGTGGGGCGCAGCGAGGCGCTGGGCGGCGCCTGCTTCAGCCTGAACTGGCCGCGCCAGCAGGCCCCTTTGTAAAGGTCAGACGCTGACCAGGCTGAGCAGGTGGCCGTCCTGCACGCTGAACTGGCCCTGCAATTCTGCGCCGTGCTGCCATTGTGGCGACAGGTCGGTGAGCAGGCGCAGACGCGCCAGGCCATCGGCGGACCATTCCAGCACCTCGGCGTGCTCGAAATAGAAGCGCTGGCGAGTGAGCGGGTAGAGGGTCTTGAACAGGCTTTCCTTCAGCGAGAAGGTCAGGGTGACCGTCAAGCCGAGCTGGCGACGGTCCAGGCGTTCGAGTTCGGGTGGGGTAAGGATTTCGCCCATCAGCCGTTCGGCGCGTTCGTCATCCAGCAGGGACTCCTGATCCAGCCCCAGGCCTTGGCAGCTGCCCTGGGCCGCGACCACGGCGGCGGCCCAGCCTTTGCCATGGGTGATCGAACCGAGGATGCCTGCCGGCCAGATCGGTGAGCGGTCCTCGTGGGTGCCGGGCACGTAATTGCGGCCATCCAGGCGTTGCAGTGCAGCGCGGGCGCATACGCGGCCGGCCAGGTACTCGGCCTGGCGCTTGGCCACCGAGCGTTGCAGGCTGGCACTGGGCACGATGCCGGCACGCTGGAAGTCATCGCGGCCCAGGAGGGCGGGGTCAAAGGCGCAGCTGACCAGCACCGCGCCGGGGAGCGGGCGGGGTAAGGGCCAGTGGTGCTGGAGCGGGGCGCAACAGGCGGGGAGTGTGTTCATGGGGCTTATTGTGCCAGCCGCAGCAGCGGTGTGGGAGTTGGGATTGTTGGGGCCGTGAAACGGCCCCCGACAATCTCTACTTGAACACTTTCTTGAAGAACGCCTGCATATCCGCCCAAGAGCTTTCATCCGCCGCCTTGTTATAGCCAATGTCCGGCCCGCCATGCTCGCCATGGCTCAACCGGTCAGCATCGGGGTTGGTAAACCCGTGCTTGGCGCCTTCAATACTGACGAATTCATAGTTGACCTTGGCCGCCTCCATTTCTGCCTTGAACGCATCCACCTGCTGTTGGGTGACCATGCTGTCCGCCGCCCCGTGCTCGACCAGGATATCGGCCCGCACCACGCCCGGTTTTGCCGGTGTCTGGGTAGCCAGCGCACCATGGAAGCTCACCACGCCGTCCAGCTTCTCGCCCCGGCGCGCGGCATCGAGCACCACCTTGCCGCCGAAGCAGTAACCGACAGCACCCAGCTGATGCTTGTTGGTATTCGGTTGCAGCTTCAACAGTTCAAGGCCGGCGTCGAAGCGTGCTGCCGCCGCTGCCGGGTCCTTCATGGCGGCAGTCATGAACGCCTGGGCGTCCTGCGGGTGCTCGGTGTGCTTGCCGTCGCCATACATGTCGATAGCCAGCGCGTTGTAGCCCAGCGCCGCCAGGTCGCGGGCGCGGCGTTTGGCGTAGTCGTTCAGCCCCCACCATTCATGCACCACGACAATGCCAGGGCGTTTGCCCTCGATGGCGTCGTCGTAGGCGTAATAGCCGACCAGGCGGTTGCCATCGGCGTCCTGGTAAGGGATTTCACGGGTTTGTACCGCCGCTTGGGCTAAGGCGGCGCTGCACATCAGGGTCAGGGCCAGCAGGGCACGCATGGTTACTACTCCTTGTCTTGCAGACAGTTCGTTCAGCCGGTGTTCAGCCAGGGTTCAGTCGCGGTTCAGGGTGCCCTGCTTACTCTAGCTTCCAGACCGAAACAGCGCACCCAACTGGAGTATCCAGCCATGAAAACCTTCAATACCCTGCTTGCCGCCATGGCCGTCTGCGCCGCTGGCATCACCACCGCCCAGGCCGCCGACGACAACTTCGCCAGCCTGACCTACGGCCAGACCAGCGACAAGGTTCGCAAGTCCGGCCTGCTGCAGCGCAACACCGACCATCTCAACGCCGATGGCATCATCGGCAAGGATGACACCTGGGGCGTGCGTCTGGGCAAGATCAATGACCAAGGCCGCTACTACATGACCTATGACAACGTCTCGGGCGACCACAGCGGCCTCAAGCTGCGCCAGGAAAACCTGCTGGGCAGCTACGACCTGTTCCTGCCGGTGGGCGATACCACCAAGCTGTTTGGCGGTGGCAGCCTGGGCGTGACCAAGCTGACCCAGGACTCGCCAGGTGCCAGCCGCGATACCGACTACGGTTATGCCTATGGCCTGCAGGCGGGTGTGATCCAGGACATCACCGACAAAGCCTCGGTCGAACTGGGCTACCGTTACCTGCGCACCAATGCCGCGACCGAAGTGGGCGAGCGTGGCGGGCCGAAGGACGGCACCCTGCGCCTGAGCAGCAGTGCGCAGACCTACCTGGCTGCAAGCTACAAGTTCTGACGGGC
>NZ_BCBJ01000054.1:0-98374 GCF_001320605.1 Pseudomonas sp. NBRC 111133
TTGCCCGCGAAAGGGCTGCTACAGGCAATACACATAAGGAGCTGCACATGAAACTGCTGGTGGTCGAGGACGAAGCTCTGCTTCGCCATCACCTCTACACCCGACTGGGCGAAAGCGGCCATGTGGTCGAGGCCGTTGCCGACGCCGAAGAGGCCCTGTACCAGGCCGGGCAATACCACTTCGACCTGGCCATCATCGACCTGGGCCTGCCCGGCATCAGTGGCCTGGAGCTGATCACGCGCCTACGTAGCCAGGACAAGACCTTCCCCATCCTCATCCTCACTGCCCGTGGCAACTGGCAGGACAAGGTCGAGGGCCTGGCGGCCGGTGCTGACGACTACCTGGTCAAGCCGTTCCAGTTCGAAGAGCTGGAGGCTCGCCTGAATGCCCTGTTGCGCCGATCCAGCGGCTTCACCCAGTCGACCATCGACGCCGGCCCCCTGGTGCTCGACCTCAACCGCAAACAGGCCACCCTCGACGAACACCCCCTGGCGCTGACGGCCTACGAGTACCGCATTCTCGAATACCTCATGCGCCATCATCAGCAGGTCGTGGCCAAGGAGCGCCTGATGGAGCAGCTGTACCCGGGGGACGAGGAGCGCGACCCCAATGTCATCGAGGTGCTGGTCGGCCGCCTGCGCCGCAAGCTTGAGGGCGAGCACGGCTTCAAACCCATCGACACCGTGCGCGGCCTGGGCTATCTGTTCACAGAGCGCTGCCGATGATCCGCTCCCTGCGGGTACGCCTGATGTTGGCCGCCGCCGTGCTGGCGCTGCTGTTCATGCTGGCGCTGTTGCCGGCCTTGCAGAAAGCCTTCAGCCTGGCCCTGCAGGAATCGATCGAGCAGCGGCTGGCCTCGGATGTGACCACACTGATTTCCGCCGCGCGCATCGAGCATGGCCAACTGCAGATGCCGACGCTGCTGCCGGACGAGCGTTACAACCTGCCGTATACCGGCCTGCTGGGCTACATCTTCGACCGCGACGGCAACCTGGTCTGGCAGTCGCGGGCCACTGCCGATCGGCACATCAATTACAGCCCGCGCTACGACGGGCGGGGTAACGAGTTTGCCCGCATTCACCAGTCCGACGGCGAAGAATTCTTCGTTTACGACGTCGAGATCAAGCTGCTGGGCGGCCAAAGTGCCGCTTACAGCATTGTCGCCCTGCAGCCGGTGAGCGAATACAAGGCCACCCTCAATGGCCTGCGAGAAAAGCTCTACCTGGGCTTTGGTGCTGCCTTGCTGGCATTGATGGTGCTGTTATGGGCGGGCTTGACCTGGGGGCTGCGTTCCTTGCGGCGGCTCAGCCACGAGCTGGATGAGGTGGAATCGGGCGCACGCGACGGCCTGAGCGGCGAGCACCCTCGCGAGTTGCTGCGCTTGACCCGTTCGCTCAACCGCCTGCTCCGCAGTGAGCGCGAGCAACGCACGCGCTATCGCGATTCGCTGGATGACCTGGCCCACAGCCTGAAGACGCCGCTGGCGGTGTTGCAAGGTGTGGGCGAGAGCCTGCAGCAGCGCAGCGGCGAGCGCGAGCAGGCGCGGGTGCTGCAAAGCCAGATCGAGCGCATGAGCCAGCAGATCGACTACCAGCTCCAACGCGCCAGCCTGCGCAAGAGCGGCCTGGTGCGCCACAGCGTGAGGCTGCTGCCGTTGCTCGACAGTTTGTGCAGCACGCTGGCCAAGGTTTACCGGGACAAACAGGTGAACGTGGCCCTGGAGGTGCCTGATGCGGCACAGGTGCCGATGGAGCAGGGCGCCTTGCTGGAGATGCTCGGCAACCTGCTGGAAAACGCCTACCGGCTGAGCCTGGGCCAGGTGCGGGTAAGCCTGGAGCAGGCGCCCGGGCAGTTGACCTTGTGTATCGAGGACGATGGGCCGGGGGTGCCGGCCGATCAGCGTGAGCGCATCCTGGAGCGGGGGGAACGGCTGGACAGCCAGCACCCGGGGCAGGGTATCGGGCTGGCGGTGGTCAAGGATATCGTCGACAGCTACGACGCCGAGCTGAGCCTTGGGGATTCGCCATTGGGTGGGGCCGCGTTCAGGATCACCTTCAACCTCGATTGATTCGCCGGCACAGGCAAATCGTATCGGGCGGATTCCCGCCATACCCCCTGTACAAATCCCGCCACCGGGCGGAAATCCGCCAGCCTTCCTCAGGCAAATCGCCCCGTCGTTGGGCATTTATCCCTAGCAAATACGGCCTCTGCACCCTTCGTGGGCATTTTGGCACCACCCTTGCTATTGATCCCTTCAGAGGCCTGCCCAGGCAGCTCGAACACAACGACAAATCCCTCCGGGTGCAGGAGGGTTAGCGATTCAGGTGCCCCATCACCCTGGGAAGGGTGGGCCGGCACACTTGAGGAAAATGAGCCATGACGACACGTCAGCCGCTGTACAAATCCCTGTATGTCCAGGTGTTGGTCGCCATCACCATCGGCATTCTGCTCGGCCACTACTACCCGGAAACGGGCGTCGCCCTCAAACCTTTGGGTGACGGCTTCGTCAAACTGATCAAGATGGTCATCGCCCCGATCATCTTCTGCACCGTGGTCAGCGGCATCGCCGGCATGCAGAGTATGAAGTCGGTCGGCAAGACCGGCGGCTACGCGCTGCTGTACTTTGAAATCGTCTCCACCATCGCCCTGATCATCGGCCTCGTCGTCGTCAACGTGGTCAAGCCAGGCGCTGGCATGCACATCGACGTCAGCACCCTGAACGCCAGCAGCGTGGCTGCCTACGCCGCCGCCGGCGCGCAGCAGACCACCGTCGGCTTCCTGCTCAACGTCATCCCCAACACCGTGGTCGGCGCCTTCGCCAACGGCGACATCCTGCAAGTGCTGATGTTCTCGGTGCTGTTCGGCTTCGCCTTGCACCGCCTGGGCAGCTATGGCAAGCCGTTGCTGGACATGATTGACCGCTTTGCCCATGTCATGTTCAACATCATCAACATGATCATGAAGCTGGCTCCGATCGGTGCCTTCGGCGCCATGGCCTTCACCATTGGCCAGTACGGCGTTGGCTCGCTGGTGCAACTGGGCTACCTGATGGCCTGCTTCTACATCACCTGCCTGCTGTTCGTGCTGGTGGTGCTGGGCGGTATCTGCCGCGCCCACGGCTTCAGCGTGCTCAAGCTGATCCGCTACATCCGTGAAGAGCTGCTGATCGTGCTGGGTACTTCCTCGTCGGAATCGGCACTGCCACGCATGCTGGCCAAGATGGAGCGCCTGGGTGCCAAGAAGTCGGTTGTCGGCCTGGTGATCCCGACCGGTTACTCGTTCAACCTGGATGGCACCTCGATCTACCTGACCATGGCCGCGGTGTTCATCGCCCAGGCCACCGACACCACCATGGACATCACTCACCAGATCACCCTGCTGCTGGTGCTGCTGGTGGCCTCCAAAGGTGCTGCCGGCGTTACCGGTTCGGGCTTCATCGTGCTGGCCGCCACCCTGTCGGCTGTTGGCCACTTGCCAGTTGCTGGCCTGGCGCTGATCCTCGGCATCGACCGCTTCATGTCTGAAGCCCGCGCCCTGACCAACCTGGTAGGTAACGCCGTTGCTACCGTGGTGGTTGCCAAGTGGGTCAAGGAAATGGACAACGACAAGCTCGCTTCGGAGCTGGCTTCCGGTGGTGCTCCGCTGGTCGATACCCGTCCTACCGATGACCTGGGCGTGGCCGAAGGCCCGGCTCGCTGATCGCGGGATGGTTAAATGAAAAAGGCGACCCTTGAGGTCGCCTTTTTCATGTTCGTGCCGCGTTCAGGCCAGCACCACTTCCAGCACCCGGATCACCTCCGGCTGCGGGTAATGCCACCTCACTTGCACATCCCAGAACTTCACCCCATACACCCGTTCGGCCGGTGGTATCTGATAGGCCGGTCGTGGGTCCTGGGCCAGGCACTGCTCGATCAGCTCTACCAGTGGCTCAGCCAGGCGTAGTGCGTGCTCGCGAGCCTGGGGCAGGGCGTTTTCACCCCACTGCACGGCAATCGCAGCGGGTGCTTCACTGGCCATCTGGTTGCTGGCGCCCGGGATGCTGTCGGCGTAGGGCACATAGGGCTTGATGTCCAGTACCGGCGTGCCATCGAGCAGGTCGATCCCGGACAGCAACAGGCGGCCAGGCTCTACCCCCTCCAGACGCACCACTGACTGGCCGATGCCGTTGGGCCTGTGGGTGGCGCGGGTCGCGAACACACCCATGCTCTTGTTGCCGCCCAGGCGCGGTGGCCGCACTTTCAGGCGGGGTTTGTCTTCCAGGGCCTTGTGGAACAGGAACAGTAGCCAGACATGGCTGACCTGCTCCAGGCCTTCGACCGCATCACCCTGGTCGAACGGCGGCAGCAGTTCGAGCACGCCGCGCGCCGCAGGCGCCAGCTGCGGCTGGCGCGGGATGGCGAACTTCTCCTTGAAGCAGGAGCGCACAATACCGACCGGGGCAACCGTGTGCTGCATGGCCACTCAGCCGCGCACGCGTAGGGTCAGGCCCTTGAGGAAGTTGCGCAGCAGCTGGTCACCGCACGGGCGGTAGTTGTCGTGGCCGGCCTTGCGGAACAGCGCGCTGAGCTCTGGCTTGCTGACCGGGAAGTTGACCGACTTGAGGATCGCGTGCAGGTCGTCTTCCTTGAGCTCGAAGGCCACCCGCAGCTTCTTGAGGATGAGGTTGTTGGTCACCGGCAGCTCGACCGGCAGCGGTGGGCGGCTGTCATCCTTGCCGCGGCGGTGAATCACCAGGCCATCGAGGAAGTGCGCCATCACCCGCTCAGGGCAACGTACGAAACCTTCCTCTTCTTCTTTCTTCAGGTAGGTGGCCAGCACCAGAGGATGCACTTCGAGGCCGGAAAGCCCGATGATTTCAGCCATCTTGGCGTCGTTCACCTTGAGCATGTAGCGCAGGCTGCGCAGGACATCGTTGTGGTTCATTGCTGCAGAATCCTGTTCAGGTGCCACGCGTGTGCGTGGCGTATTGCTTAGAAACGTTCGGTAGTGGCCAGGTAGCGCCATTGGCCTAGCGGCAGTTTGCCCATCGATACGCCACCCAGGCGAATACGGCGCATGCTTACCAGCTCCAGGCGCAGGTAGGCGCACAGCTCGGCGATTTGCCCGGGCTGCGGGTTTTTCAGCACCATGCGCAGGTGGGTCTCGTTTTGCCAGCTGGCTTTGGTCTTAGGCAGTTCGCGATCATTGCGCGTGGCCCCGCGCGCCAGGCGTTCCAGCGCCTGGGGCGTGGTTTCGCCGCGCACTTCGACGATGAACTCCTGCTCCAGGCGGCGCAGGTCGGCGTTGATCTTACGCGTTACCCGCCAGTCCTGGGTGAATACCTGCAGGCCGGTGGCGCCGCGCTCCAGCGGCGCCACGCACTCCTGCCGGGCAAAATGCCCGTGCAGGGCGCGCACGCCTTCGCGGTGAGCCTCGCTGAGGTTGCCCATGTTCATGCTGGCGCGGGCGGTTTCACTGTCGATACCGGCGGGTTGGTTCATCAGCAGGGTCACCGGTTCCAGCGTTTCGGCGCGGGCGCCCGGTAACAGCTCGACGCGCTGTTGCTCAACCTTGAACTGCGGCTGCTCGACGACCACGCCATCGACCGTCACCCAGCCGCCTTCGATATACAACTCGGCCTCGCGACGGGAGCAACCCAGCTGCTCGATGAGGCGTTTGGACAGGCGGACGGGTTCAGACATGACGGTAATTCGCAAAGGCAGGGAAAGACCCGCATTGTACCTGCCTGCGCGGCGCAGGGGCTGGGAATCTGTGTCATTTACGCCGTTTTGCGCAGGCGCATGTGCAGCAGCGGGTAGGGCTGGCCCAGGCCATCGGTGTCTGAACGGCCGAACACTTCGAAACCTTCATGCAGGTAGAAGCCCAGGGCTTGCGGGTTCTGCTCGTTGACGTCCAGGCGTTCGGCGTTCAGTTCGTCGATCGCATAGTGCAGCAGGCGCTTGCCAACCCCTTGGCCGCGGTACTCAGGTGCGACGAAGAGCATGTCCACGCGCCCGTTGGCGACCCCGGCGAAGCCACAGATACGTTGCCGGTCCTTGCAGCAGACCAGCATCACCGCATCCAGGTAGCGGCGCAGCACGTGGTCGCGCAGCAGCAGGATGTAGCCCTCTGGCAGGAAGTGATGGGTGGCGCGTACCGAGTCCTCCCACACCTGTACCAGCTCGCTGTAGTCGCTCAAGCGCGGCGTTTGCAACGTCAGTGGCGCAGGCATGCCGGTGGTCCTCCATGGCGATAGGGAAAACATAGCAGCCCAACCACCGGTCGGCTTGTCTGTGTAGCGCTTGAACGGCGGGGGGTAGGGGTCTATTAATTAAGCGTGGGAAAAAATCCCACGCAAAGAAAAACTAAAACTGACAACAAGACTTTTACTGATTTGGCGTTCTCGTGGCGACAACCTGGAGACGGACTATGCAAATCCACCTGCTGTTCAAGAAGGCCTTACTGGCCGTTGCCGTAGCTGGCGTGCTTTCGACGTCCATTGTGTTGATCCCTGACACGATTTCTCACAGCTCCAGCGCCTATGCCAAAGATGGTGGCGGTGGCGGTGGTCACGGCGGCGGTGGAGGCGGCGGTCACGGTGGTGGTGGAAGTGGCGGTGGCGGCGGAGGCCACGGCGGTGGTGGGAGTGGTGGCGGAGGCGGAGGCCACGGCGGTGGAAGTGGTGGTGGCGGAAGTGGCGGTGGTGGTGGTGGCCACGGTGGTGGCAGCGGAAGTGGCGGTGGTGGCCATGGCAGTGGCGGAGACGGTGGCGGCCATGCCGGCAACAGTGGTAGCGGCCACGACGGCAATTCAAACGCTGGTCGCAGCAGCAACCATGCTGAGGCGGGTGACGATCATGGCAATCACGTGGGTGGTGAGCCCGGTGACGATCACGGCAATCACGTTGGCGGTGAGCCCGGTGACGATCATGGCAACCATGTTGGCGGTGAGCCCGGGGATGATCATGGTAATCATGTCGGCGGCGAGCCTGGCGATGATCACGGCAATCACGTGGGTGGTGAACCTGGTGACGATCGCGGCAACCCTGTGGGTGGCGAACCGGGTGATGACAACAGCAGGAGCTGACAGGCGTTGATCAGCCCAACTTCTCCCCCTTCGATGTTAAGCGCACTGCGGCGTGTCATGCGTCCGCTGGTGCGCTTGATGTTGCGCAAGGGGGTGACCTACACGGTGTTCGCCGACCTGCTCAAGGACGTGTTCGTCGACGTAGCCCACCGCGAGTTTCGCCTGGACGGCACCCCGCCCACCGACAGCCGTGTCAGCCTGCTCACAGGCGTGCACCGCAAGGATGTCCGGCGGATTCGCAGTGAAGGCGGCACGGCGCTCGCAGCCTTGCCGGCAAACATCACCCTGGGTGCACAGTTGGTCAATGTATGGACCACCAGCCCGCCGTTCTGCTCGGCACCTGGCCAGGCGCTGGCACTGCCGCGTTTGGCCAGTGTCGGCGGCGACTGTTCATTCGATGCCCTGGTGGCCAAGGTCAGCACCGATATCCGTGGCCGGGTTGTGCTGGATGAGTGGTTACGCCTTGGCATCGTCCGGCTCGACGAGCAGGATTGTGTGCACCTGGAGGCCCAGGCATTCGTGCCGCAGACGGGTTTCGATGAAAAAGCCGCCTACTTTGGCCACAACCTGCATGACCATGCCTGCGCAGCGGTGCACAACCTCAGTGGCGAAGGCCAGCCGTTCTTTGAGCGCAGCGTTCACTATGATGCCTTGAGCCTGGCCAGCGTCGAACACGTGCGTGAAGTGGTTTCCACGAATGGCATGCAGACGCTGCTTGCTTTCAGCCGGCTTGCAGCAGAGCTGGAGGGCGCTGATGAGCCCGCCGTCGAGCAGCGTCAGCGCATCACCGTAGGGCTTTATTTCTACACTGAAGCTACCCAGCCCGATTTGTCGAAGACACCCGGCCCATGACTTCTCTTGCGCGCTGCCTCAGTGCTATCACGCTCGCCCTGGTTTTCGGGTTGAACCTGATGGCGCCTGCCGAGGTGGCCGCAGCGCCGGTGTGTGTCAGCCGTGATGAAGTGGGGATGGCCGGTGCCGCAGGCGTGCAGTTTCCGGGAGGGACGGGCGGCACCGGTGTGCGCAGTGAAAACGGTGGTGTTGGCGGCACTGGCGCACCGCATCCGCAGCGCCCCGGTGGCACAGGCGGTACGGGTGCAGTGGCGGAGGGTGTGGACGGCACCTACTTTGATCACAGCAGTGGCGGTGTTGGCGGTACCGGTGCGCCAATCCTGCGCCCGGGCGGTACCGGCATTGTCGGCACCATCACCGGGTTTGCCTCGATCTGCGTCAATGGCATGGAAGTGCACTATGGCAAAGACGTACCGGTGAGTCAGAACGGTGCACCGGCCAGCAGTGCTCACCTGGCCATCGGGCAGGTTGTGGCGGTGGAGGCCATTGCCACCCAGCGCGGCCTGCAGGCTGGGCGTATCTCGATCCTCAACGCTTACGAAGGGCCGCTGACGGCGCTCCCCAGCGCTTCGGCCCCGCTGCGGGTGATGGGGCAACCGGTGCGCCTTGCCGCAGGCGCGCGGGTGGCGCAAGGGCTGCGCCCGGGCGAGCCGGTCCGGGTCAGCGGCTTGCGCGATGCCAGGGGCGAAGTGGTGGCGACCCGTATCGAACGGGCCCCGGGGCTGCGAGAGGCCAGTGCCATTGGGGCGATTGATCGCCCTGGTAGCCTTCAAGGGCTGCAACTGGGTACCCGCGTAGCTCCGGCACGGGAACTGCTGGTGCGCGGCCAGTGGACCGGGCGTCAACTGGAAGTGGCGCAAACCCGCCCTGACCCTAGCCTGCCGTTTGCTGGCCGTGTGCAGCAGGCGGTGGTCGAAGGGCTGGTGCAGCGCGCGCAGGCTCGGCAACTGGTGGTTGCAGGCATCAATGTGACGCTGGGGCAGGGCACTGTGATCGTTGGTAAACCGGCGGCGGCGTTGGCGCTCGATCAGCGTGTGCGGGTGAGTGGTGTATTCAATGGCGCTCACGAACTGCGGGCAACGCGTGTGGAGTTCCAGGATGGCCGCGCCGACAACCCGGACAGAGGCCATTCGGGGCGTGGCAGCGAGCACGGCAGCAGTGATTCCGGCAGTTCAGGCAACAGTGGCCATGGCACACGCGAAGCGACCGCTGTTGGCACCGAAGGCCGTGAGGATCACAGCGGTGGCAGCGACATTGAGGACGCCAGCGGGCACGGCAAGTCAGACAACGTGGACAAGTCTGGCAAGGCAGAGCCTGTCGAAACGGTAGAGCAGCCTGAAAGCAGCAACAGTGGCCGTTCTGACCGGGTAGAGCGGGTCGAAGTCGAAAAGGTAGAAAAGGCCGAGAAGGTTGAGAAGGTTGAGAAGGTTGAGAAGGTCGAAAAGGTGGAGAAAGTCGAGAAGCCTGAAAAGGTCGAGGAGGTTGAAAAAGTCGAGAAGCCCGAAAAAGTAGAGAAAGTCGAAAAGGTGGAGAAAGTCGAAAAGCCTGAAAAGGTCGAGAAGGTTGAAAAAGTCGAGAAAGTCGAAAAACCGGAGAGGATAGAGACCGCCGAAAAAGTCGAGCATCCGGAGCGTTCCGGGCGTTAGGCAACTAGGCTGGGTATGTCCGCTCACACTTCCCGACGGGATACCGAGGTGCCGATGAGACCGACCCTCCCGCTTCTCGCCTGCCTGCTGTCATGCACCAGCGTATCAACCTTGGCTGACACCTTCAGCGCGGCCATCGGCATGGACTATTCAAGCGGCGACTATGGCACGGGCACCACGTCGGAAATCTGGTACGTGCCCGTGGTCGGCAAGTATGAAACCGGCCCCATGACCTACAAGGTCACCGTTCCCTGGCTACGCATCACCAACCCGGAAGTCGGCCCGAATGGTGACCCCTTGCCCGGCGGTTGCCGGGATGTGGAAAGCGGGCTGGGCGACACGGTTGCCAGCGCCGGGTACGCCCTGCTCGATGGCATCGACGGCGGCCTGATGCTGGACCTGATCGGCAAGGTCAAATTCCCCACCGCTGATGAAGACCAGTGCCTGGGTACCGGCGAATACGACTACACTGCCCAGGTCGACATCACCAAGGGCTTTGGCTCGGTCACCGGCTTCGCGACACTGGGCTGGAAGAAGTTCGGCGACCCACCCAACAGCGATTTCGACGACCCGGTATTCGCCAGCCTCGGCTTTGCCATGCCTGTGGCTACGGGCACGTCGGCGGGCGCGTCCTACGACTGGCGGCAGAAGGTGGTCTCGACAGGGTCGCAGATCAAGGAACTGACCTTGTTCCTGACCCACAAGCTCAACCCGCAATGGAAAGTGCAACTGTATGCGGTCAAAGGCTTTTCGGACGCCAGCCCGGATGCAGAGGGGGGGCTGATGCTGTTTCGCACGTTCTGACAAAAAAGCCCCTGCGCCGGCTTACCGGGGCAGGGGCTTTTCAGTGTTTCAGCCGCTTCAGATAGGCTCGGCCCACATGTCGTACTCGTCGGCATCCACCACACGGCAGCGCACTTTGTCGCCTGGCTTGAAGCCATGATCGCCGTCGATGAACACGCTGCCGTCGATTTCCGGGGCATCGAAGAAGCTGCGGCCAACTGAACCTTGCTCCTCGACTTCGTCGATCAGCACGTCGATTTCCTTGCCGATGCGCAGTTGCAGGCGGGCGGCGCTGATGGCCTGCTGGTGGGCCATGAAGCGGTCCCAGCGGTCCTGCTTGATGTCGTCCGGCACTTCTTCCAGGCCCAGGTCGTTGGCCGGTGCGCCCTCTACTGGCGAGTACTGGAAGCAGCCCACGCGGTCCAGCTGGGCTTCGGTCAGCCAGTCCAGCAGGTACTGGAAGTCTTCCTCGGTTTCGCCCGGGAAGCCGACGATGAAGGTGGAACGGATCACCAGCTCGGGGCACTGTTCGCGCCAGTTCTTGATGCGCGCCAGGGTGCGGTCTTCGAAGGCCGGGCGCTTCATCGACTTGAGCACTTTCGGGCTGGCGTGCTGGAACGGGATGTCCAGGTACGGCAGGATCTTGCCGGCGGCCATCAGTGGGATCACGTCGTCGACGTTCGGGTACGGGTACACGTAGTGCAGGCGTACCCAGGCGCCCAGGCTGCTCAGCGCTTCGCACAATTCGAGCATGCGGGTCTTGACCGGGCGGCCGTTCCAGAAGTCGGTCTTGTACTTGACGTCGACGCCATAGGCGCTGGTGTCCTGGGAAATCACCAGGATCTCCTTCACCCCGGCCTTGACCAGGCGCTCGGCCTCGCTCAGCACTTCACCCACCGGGCGGCTGACCAGCTTGCCGCGCATTGACGGGATGATGCAGAAGCTGCAGCTGTGGTTGCAGCCTTCGGAGATTTTCAGGTACGCGTAGTGGCGCGGGGTCAGCTTGACGCCCTGAGGCGGCACCAGGTCGATCAGCGGGTTGTGGTCCTGGCGTGGCGGTACCACTTCGTGCACGGCGTTGACCACCTGCTCGTACTGCTGCGGGCCGGTGACCGACAGCACGCTCGGGTGCACATCACGGATGCTACCTTCTTCGACACCCATGCAGCCGGTGACGATGACCTTGCCGTTTTCCTTGATCGCTTCGCCGATCACTTCCAGCGATTCTGCCTTGGCGCTGTCGATGAAGCCGCAGGTGTTGACCACCACCACGTCGGCGTCCTCGTAGGTGGGCACGACTTCATAGCCTTCCATGCGCAGCTGGGTCAGGATGCGCTCGGAATCGACCAGGGCTTTAGGGCAACCCAGGCTTACGAAACCTACCTTGGGGGTGGCGGGCGTGGTGGACATGACTAACCTCGGTATTGAATGCAGGTCGCCCGGCCGGAATCGGGGGCGATCTTGACGGGCGCTTTGGGCGCCTCTGATCAAAAAGTGCGCAATTCTAGCGAGCGTGACGTCGCTTGACCAGCAGAAATACGACGAACGCTGCGCTATGCAAGCCAACCGGACTGTGCACGACTGGTAAAACCTCGAAACACAGCCAGGCAATGCCTCCCCTTGAACCGATGAGCTCCTGTCATCACCCTCTTTCACGCCTATGAAACCTTTTCTTGAACTTATTCAATTCTTATAGTTTTCTTATAAGACTGGCGTGGATATGAATACGATCAACTGGTCACGCAACGCAGTGAAGCAACTCAGGAAAATCGACAAGGTTGATCAACCCAAGGTCTACGACGCCGTTCAGGCGTTGGCGCACATGCCGCACGCTCAAAGCGTCAAGGCGCTGGTCAACCACCATTATGGTTACCGGCTAAGGGTAGGTAACTACCGGGTTCTGTTCGACTGGGATGGAGGCGTGAAAATTGTCAGCATCGAGGAGGTCAAGAAGCGCGATGAGCACACCTACTAATGTACAGATCATCAATGGCGCCGACGGTCGTCCTGCCTTTGTCGTGTTGCCCTATGCCGATTACATCGCCAGCCGCCCGCAACCGGACTTGGTGCCCAACGAGGTGGTTGGCTATATGGTGAAGGACGGCATGACTGCCATTGCTGCCTGGCGCAGGCATCTTGACCTGACTCAGGCTGAAGTCGCCCAGCGCCTGGGGATCTCGCAGTCAGCCTATGCCCAGCAAGAAACAGCAGAGCGCCCGCGTAAGGCTACTCGCGAAAAGATTGCCGCTGCCTTGGGCATACCCATGCAGTGTCTGGACCTTTAGTTTTTGCCGCCATCTCGCTCTGACAAAGGTGGACCAGCAGAAAATCGACGAACGCTGCGCTATGCTTCGCGCCATTGCGTCCGGGGTGTCAGTGTTACCTCGGCGCAGGTGAGAATTCTACTGGCCTAAAAGGCCGTCTGCGGGAGTGGTCGATGGTTCAGGCAAGCAGTCACGCCGAGGGCGGGCACGAGGGGAAGCAGGGCGCGGCGCGGTCGCTGGGCCTGCTCGTGGCGGCGGTCGGGGTGGTTTATGGCGATATCGGCACCAGCCCGTTGTACACCCTGAAGGAAGTCTTCACCGGCGGTTATGGGGTGCCGGTCAACCATGATGGCGTGCTGGGGATCCTGTCGCTGATCTTGTGGTCGCTGTTGTGGGTGGTGTCGTTCAAGTACGTGATGTTCATCCTGCGTGCCGACAACCAGGGCGAGGGCGGCACCATGGCGCTGACCGCGCTGGCGCGGCGTGCCACGGCGGCCTACCCGCGGTTGCGTACGCTGATGGTGATCTGCGGCCTGATCGGCGCTTCGCTGTTCTATGGCGACAGCATGATCACCCCGGCGGTGTCGGTGCTGTCGGCGGTGGAGGGCATGGGCCTGGCGTTTGACGGTATCGACCACTGGGTGGTGCCGATTTCACTGGTGGTGCTGGTGGCATTGTTCCTGGTGCAGAAGCACGGTACCGAGAAGATTGGCAAGCTGTTCGGCCCGATCATGGTCACCTGGTTCGTGGCGCTGGGCGCACTGGGCGTACATGGCATCTCGCAGAGCCCGGAAGTGCTGAAGGCCTTCAACCCGGGTTGGGCGATCAATTTCTTCATCGTGCACCCCGGCATGGGCGTGGCCATTCTCGGCGCAGTGGTGCTGGCGTTGACCGGTGCCGAGGCGCTGTACGCCGACATGGGCCACTTTGGCCGCAAGCCGATCGCCCGGGCCTGGTTCATTCTGGTACTGCCCGCGTTGGTGCTCAACTATTTCGGCCAGGGTGCGCTATTGCTGCAAAACCCGGACGCAGCTCGTAACCCGTTCTATCTGCTGGCACCGGGCTGGGCGTTGCTGCCGTTGGTCGGGTTGGCGACCATGGCCACGGTGATCGCCTCGCAAGCGGTAATCTCGGGGGCGTTCTCCCTGACCCGCCAGGCCATCCAGCTGGGCTACATTCCACGCATGCAGATCCAGCACACCTCCAGCGACGAGCAGGGGCAGATCTACATTGGGGCGGTGAACTGGACGCTGATGGTCGGGGTGGTGCTGCTGGTGATCGGTTTCGAGTCGTCCGGCGCCCTGGCGGCGGCCTACGGTGTGGCGGTGACCGGCACCATGCTGATGACCACTATTCTGGTGTCGGCCGTCATGTTGCTGCTGTGGAAATGGCCCCCTGTGCTGGCGGTGCCGATCCTGGTGGGTTTCCTGTTTGTTGACGGGCTGTTCTTCGCTGCCAACGTGCCGAAAATCGTCCAGGGCGGTGCCTTCCCGGTGTTGGCGGGTGGTGTGCTGTTCCTGTTGATGAGTACCTGGAAGCGCGGCAAGCAGATACTGGTCGAGCGTATCGACGAAGGCGCGCTGCCGCTGCAGCTGTTCATCAGCAGTATCCGTATTCAGCCGCCACATCGGGTCGAAGGTACGGCGGTATTCCTCACTGCGCGGGCCGACGCTGTACCCCATGCGCTGCTGCATAACATGTTGCATAACCAAGTGCTGCACAGCCAAGTGGTGTTGCTGACGGTAGTCAGCGAAGACCGGCCGCGCGTGCCGGAGCAGGAGCGTTTCGAAGTGGAAGCTTACGGTGACGGGTTCTTCCGCGTGTTGCTGCACTTTGGCTTCATGGACGAACCGGACGTGCCGGCTGCGTTGAAACTGTGCCATCTCGATGAGCTGGACTTCACCCCGATGCGCACCACCTACTTCCTCAGCCGCGAAACGGTGATTGCTTCACGGCTGGAGGGGATGTCGCGCTGGCGGGGCAACCTGTTTGCGTTCCTGTTGAAGAATGCCAACGGTAACCTGCGCTTCTTCAACCTGCCGCTGAACCGGGTGATCGAGCTGGGGACCCAGGTCGAGATCTAATGGTCAAGGGGCCGCAAAGCGGCCCCAATTATTGTCAGTTCTGTTCGGCGACGCTCGATTTGCCTTGGCGCGTCTCGATCTCACCAATCAAGCGCTTGGCCAGCGCCGGATAGTTCTCGTCGAAGTGGTGCCCGCCTGGCAGTTTCAGGCGCTCACCCACCGCCGTCTTTTCCGTGCAACCGCTTTCATCGGTTTCTTCAACGCCATACACACACACCACCTTGGACGCCGGCAGCCTGGCCATCTCTGGCCCGGTCGGTGCTTCCTGACCTTCCTTGCCCAACCAGCCCTCGACCTCGATCTCGAAGCTGCCACTGCGGGCAAACGCCAGCAGCATTACGGCATCGATACGCTGTTGGTCCTCTGCCGGCAGGCGGTTATAGATGGCTGGCAGCACATCGGCACCGAACGAATAACCTGTCAGCACGAAGCGCTTGGTGCCCCACTTCTGCCGGTAATGTTGCATCAGCTCGGACAGATCGGCGGCGCTTTGCTCCGGGGTCTTGTGCTGCCAGTAGTAGCGCAGCGTGTCGATGCCTACCACCGGGTAGCCCAGCTTGGCCATTTCCCCGGCCACATCACGGTCCAGGTCGCGCCAGCCACCATCACCGGAGAGGAACAGAGTGACTGTGTCGGTCGTCTGCCCGGCCGGTACCTCGACCACCGGAATAGCCAGGGCGTTGCCGTCACGGCCAACCAGGGCCTGGGTCAGCTGGGCCTTGAGCACTTGTGGCAGGTGAATGTCGTAGTCGCTGATGCTGGTTTCGGCGTTCGCCTGGTCACGTACGAAAGCGGCGCTGGCGTCATCCGGGTTGTCGTTCCAGGCGACGTTCCAGTGGCCATGAGGTGCCGCCTTGGGCAGTGGGGCCTGACAGCCGGGTTGCTCCAGGCTGAAGTCCACTGAAATGGCCCGCGCCTTGTCATCGCTCTGGCTGGCCAGCCAACGCCAGGCCTGGGCGGCGCCAGGGCCTATGCCGGCGACCAGCGTCGGCTTTTCCGACAGCTCTGCCAGGGCCTGGTCCATGGCCTGCTGCTGTTTGCTACAGTCGTTCGGCGGCAGCACCACCTGCACCAGCTGGGCTTCGCCGGCCTGGCTCAGGTCCAGCAGTTGCTTGTCGGTCAATGCCTGGTCCTGCGGTACGCCAATGGCCACCCGGGCCTTGGCGTGCACGCCAGGTGTCACCCGGGTGATGTGGGTGTCATTGAGGCTCAGTTGCTCCAGGCGCGCCTCGGGGGCCGGGCGCGTCCACAGCCAGAACGCCAGCGCGCCACCCAGGGCGGCCAGTAGCAGGGGAACCAGCAGGTACAGCCAATAGCGTCGGGTCATCAACGTTTCACCAATCCAGTCAGGCCGCCTGCAATCAGGGCGGCAGTGTCGGCCAGTGCTACCAGCGGGTCGAGCCCGGCCGGCACGGCCATGTAGCGGGGTTCCCAGTCCGGTTGGAACTTGTCCTTGAAGCGGCGAAGCCCCTGGAAGTTGTACAACTGCTCGCCCCGGCGGAACACCATCGAACCCAGGCGCTGGGTCAAGGGAGCACCTCGCCGCGGTTGCAGGCCGGAAAGCGGCACCATGCCAAGGCTGAAGCGGGCGTAGTCATGGCTTTTGTAGTGCAGGATCAAGCCGATCATCATGAACTCCATGGTCAGCTTGGGGGCCTCGGGGTGCGCACGCATCAGGTCGAGGCTTGCCAGTTCGTTGCCATGGGTTTCCAGCAGGTTGGCGAAGGCTACCGGGCGGCCCTGAAAGCGAATCAGCGCGATGCGGAAGTGTTGCAGGTAGTCCGGGCTGAAGCGCCCCAACGAAAAGCCTTTCTCTCGCACGTTCTTGCCGCCGAGCCAGGCATCGGAAATTTCCTTCAGCTCTGCCAGCGGGGCGTGGCCGGGTTCATGGATTTCCAGGCTCAGGCCGTCGCGACCACCGCGATTCCAAGTGTAGCGCAGGTCTTTCATCTCCTTGCCTTTGGCTTCCAGATCGAAGCGGCGCAGGTCGACACGGGCTTCTTCACCCAGCTTCAGCGCTGTCAGGCCAATGTCCATGTAGAACGGCAGGTTTTCGGCACGTACTTGGTAGAACACCGGGCGAGCGTGGTGCAGGTCGCACAGATCGCGGAACTGCCAGATCATCTCGGCGCGTTCCTGGGCCGGGCCGATGGGGTCGTATAGGGCCACCAGGCTGCGGCCACGCCGCGCGTACATGAGGAAGGCATTGCCACGCGGGTGGAACAGCAACGCTTTGTCGCCCGTCAGGGCCAGGCCGCCGTCGGGCTGGTCGGAAGCCAGCAAGATACGGTTGGCGCGCTGCAGTTCCGCTTCGTCGGGCAGGTGGATCACAGGAGGGGCGGTGCGCAGCAGCCAGGTCAGCGCCACCGCGGCCAGCAGCAAGGCGCTGCCCATGGCGGCGCGCAGGCCGCGTGGGGCATCGGCATCGAGGGTGAACTGCCACCACAGCTGATGGCTGTAGGGCACATCCTGGTAGGCGAACAGCAGCAGCCACACCGAAGCGCCGACTGCGCAGGCACTGGCCACCAGGAACACCGGCGAGAAGGGCAGCTCCAGCAGGCGGCTGGGGCGGTAGAACGAGCGACGGAACAGGGCAAGCAGGGTCGCGGTAAAGGTCAGCAGGCACGCTTCTTCCCAGTCAAACCCCTTGAGCAGCGACAGCAGGGCGCCCACCAACAACAGCACGGTAGTCAGCAACCAGGCGGCGGACAGGCGCCGACGCAGGCCCTGGGCCAGCAGCAGGCACAGCACGCCGATCAGGCTGGCGCCGAAGTGCGAGGCATCGATCAGCCGGTGCGGCACCAGGAAGCCCATGTGTTCCAGGCGCGTGTCGATTTCGGGTGTGGCGCCCGAGAACAGCAGCACCACGCCGGACAGGAATACCAGAATCGACAGGATCGGTGCGGCCAGTCCGGAAGCTGCCTTGATGGCCTGCTGGGCGAACAGCAGGCGCCGGGCTTCGTTGGCCAGCAACAGTACACAGGCCAGCAGCAATGGCAGTACCACGTAGATCAGCCGGTACAGCAGCAGGGCGGCCGCCAGCGGTGCAGCACCGAGCTGGTCGGCAAAGGCTGCCAGCAGGATCGCTTCGAACACCCCGACGCCGCCCGGCACATGGCTGAGTACGCCAGCGGCCAACGCCAGCAGGTACACCAGCACGAATGCCCCGAAAGGTGGTGCTTCGGGCAGCAGCAGATACAGGACGGTGGCGGCGGCTGCCACATCCAGCGCGGTGATCAGCAGTTGCAGGGCCGCCAGCCGTGTGCCTGGCAGGCGTAGCGTGCGGCGGCCCAGCTGTACCAGCAGGTTGTTCGACAGCGGTTGCTCGGCCAGGCGCCGGCGGTACAAGCCGAACACCAGCAGGGCAGAGGCTACCAGCACGGCGGTGGCGATGCCTGCCAGCAAGCCCGGCGCCAACCCCAGTGCAGCCGAGGCTGCCGGCAGGTCGCTCAAGGTCGCCAAGGCTGCCAGGGGAGGCAGCGCGCAGCCCAGCGACAAGCTGGCAAACACCGTCATGCGAGCGACTTCGCCAGCCCCCAGCCCTTGGCGTGCATAGAGCCGGTAGCGCACCGATCCGCCTGACAGCATCGACAGCCCGATGGCGTTGCCGATGGCAAAGGCACTGAAGCCGCCCAGCACCAGGCTGTGCACTGGCAACTTCACCCCGGCATAGCGGCTGGCCGACCACTCGTAACCCAGCAGGATCACGAAGCCCGCAACCGTCGCCACACAGGCGCCCAGCAACGACTGGGTCGGCACACTGAGCATGGCGTCGTGCAAGGCATAGATATCCAGCTCGCTCAGCAGGTGGCGGCAGGCAATCAAAGCCATGGTGAACAGCACCAAGGTCACTGCCAGGCCGATGGGCTGGCGGTAGCGGCTCAGGCGTTCGAGCAAGGGCAGGCGTTGCACGGCACCGGGCAGTGCCGAGGCGAGCGGCACCTGAGGTTCGGGGTTATGGGAAGTCATGAGTTGCCCCGGGCATGCTGCGCGAGGTAGAGGGAAGGTGCGGCCAAGTGAAAGTCCCTTAGGAAAACGTATCCAATATTACTCCGGCCTCAGGCGCTTTCAGCGGCCTGGCAGGGTTAAAGATAGTTCATCCTGGGGACGATGCCTCAAACCTGCGGGATGGCTGGAGGGGCGGAGAAAATGAAGCGATGAAATGCAGGGGCGTAGAAACAACAAACCCCGCGCTGCTGTTAAACAGGCGGGGTTTGTTCTGACGAATATGGTTGCGGGAGCCGGATTTGAACCGACGACCTTCGGGTTATGAGCCCGACGAGCTACCAGGCTGCTCCATCCCGCGTCAGAGGGGCGAATTCTACAGTCTGCCAATTGAATGTCAAGCATTCGGCTTCAGTTTGAGCGTTTTTATTCGCTGTGCTTTTGAGCGAGCAAAGAAAAAGGCCACTGTGTTAACAGTGGCCTTTTCTTGAATCTGGTTGCGGGAGCCGGATTTGAACCGACGACCTTCGGGTTATGAGCCCGACGAGCTACCAGGCTGCTCCATCCCGCGTCAGTGGGGCGAATTCTACAGTTTGTAATGTGTATGTCAAGCGCTACGCTTTGATTTTTCGAGCTTTTTTTAAAGTTGCCTTTCAGCAGGCAAAGAAAAAGGCCACTGCGTTAACAGTGGCCTTTTCTCGAATCTGGTTGCGGGAGCCGGATTTGAACCGACGACCTTCGGGTTATGAGCCCGACGAGCTACCAGGCTGCTCCATCCCGCGCCTGTGAGATCGAATTCTACGGATTTACTTCCTGCTGTCAAGCAAATATTCAGGAAAAACCTTTTTTGTTCAAACCCTTAGCACTCGTTGGCAAGATGCAGCTCAG
This sequence comes from Pseudomonas sp. NBRC 111133, assembly GCF_001320605.1. Taxonomy (NCBI): domain Bacteria; kingdom Pseudomonadati; phylum Pseudomonadota; class Gammaproteobacteria; order Pseudomonadales; family Pseudomonadaceae; genus Pseudomonas; species Pseudomonas sp. NBRC 111133. The sequence continues at coordinate 19,528 of NZ_BCBJ01000054.1, forward strand.
GCGCGGCGCGGCTTTCAGGCCAATTGTCGAATGCTGGCGCGGGTAGCTGTTTCAGGGCAGGGCGCATGCGATACTATCTGTATGAATTTACAGTGCTGACGGTCATCCATGTCCTTGCGCAAGATCATCCACGTCGACTGTGATTGCTTTTACGCTGCGATCGAGATGCGTGACGACCCGCGTCTGGCCGGGCGCCCCATGGCGGTGGGAGGTTCACCCGACCACCGTGGGGTGATCGCCACCTGTAACTATGAGGCGCGTGCCTATGGTGTGCGCTCGGCCATGTCGTCGCGCCATGCACTTAAACTGTGCCCCGACTTGCTGATCGTCAAGCCGCGCTTCGAGGCTTACCGGGAGGCCTCGCGCGAAATCCATAGCATTTTCCGCGACTACACCGAGTTGATCGAGCCGTTGTCGCTGGACGAAGCCTATCTGGACGTGAGCGATAGCCAGTGGTACTCGGGCAGCGCCACGCGTATTGCCGAGGATATTCGCCGGCGGGTCGCCCGTACCTTGCATATCACCGTATCGGCGGGGGTGGCGCCGAACAAGTTCCTGGCCAAGATCGCCAGCGACTGGCGTAAGCCCAATGGCCTGTTCGTGATTACCCCGGGTGAAGTGGAGGCGTTCGTGGCTGCCTTGCCGGTGGCCAGGTTGCACGGGGTGGGCAAGGTGACGGCAGACAAACTGGCACGGCTGGGTATTGAAACCTGTCTGGAACTACGCGAATGGTCGCGCCTGGCGCTGGTGCGCGAGTTTGGCAGTTTTGGCGAGCGCTTGTGGGGGCTTGCGCGGGGGATCGACGAACGTGCGGTGCACAACGACAGCCGTCGACAGTCGGTGAGTGTGGAAAACACCTACGACACCGACCTTCCAGACCTGGCCAGCTGCCTGGCGCGGCTGCCCGAGCTGCTGGAAAGCCTGAACGAACGCATCGCCCGCATGGACAGCAGTTACCGGCCGGACAAACCCTTCGTCAAGGTGAAGTTCCACGACTTCAGCCAGACAACCATGGAGCAGGCCGGGGCGGGCAGAGACCTGGAAAGCTATCGACAGTTGCTGGGGCAGGCGTTCGCCCGTGGAGGCAAGCCGGTACGCTTGCTGGGCGTGGGGGTGAGGTTGCGCGATTTGCGCGGGGCGCATGAGCAGTTGGAACTGTTCCCGCCCAAATGAAAGGGGCCGCGACGCGGCCCCAGTGTGTTATTGCGCGCCCGGATCAGCCACCAAACGGCCAGTGGCCTTGGTCAGCGACTGCAGAAACTCCTGCTGCAGTTCTGGATCGTTGCGGGTCAGCTCGATCAGGCTTTGTTCCATTTCACTGGCTTCTTCTTCAAGGCCGAGCTCGGACAGGCGCTTGACCCGGTGGACCCATTGGCCGACATCGTCATCTTCGAGGTCATCGAAGATCAGCTCATGGGCTTCGAGCAGCTTGTTGCGCAGGGTGGCGCTGACCAGCAGGCTGGCATCGCCACGCACCGCGTTGTCCTCGTCGAGTACCTGCAGGTGCAGGGTGCCGATGTGGTTGAGGTTCTGCTCCGAGAACGGGCTGTCGAGCAGGTTCAGGCGCAGCACGCCGTTCCTGTCGGTAGTCAGTTCGTGGGTCATCTTGCCAGCCTTGACCTCGACCAGGCGTTCGCTCCAGGGCACGCTGGTCGATTCCTCACGCTTGCCTTTCTGCACCTCGCTGATCCCGGCCAGGTTCTGCTGGGCGCGGCCGTTGGACGGCACGTTCATGAACGGGTTGAGCCCGTCCACGCCGTAGCTGAGCCAGTCGTGAGTGATACTTTGCGGCAGGTTGCCCAAGGCGAAGACGTTGACCACGTTGGCCCCGACGCCCGCCACCACGGCCACTGCACCCAGCGGGATCTCGTAGATCTCGCGCCAGGGCTGATACGGCGTGTAGCGGTCGTAACGACGGGTAACTTCGAACTCGGTGACTTCGAAGCGCTTCTGCTCATGCACACGCACACGTCGTTGCGGAAGCTCCATCACCTTCGGCTCGCCGACATCGATCTGCAGGGTGTGCTCGAGCAGTTTGCGCTCGACGCGCTCCTCATGGTCGCTGCGCTGGGACATTTGGTTGGCGCAGCCGCTGACGAGCAGGGCGCCGCACAGTGCGGCGCCCCCCAGGGTAAAGGTACTTCGCTTGAACATGATCACTCGTGCATTGGTTATCAGCGGCGAACGCGGGCCTGCAGGAAGCTCAGCACTTCACTGAGCGGCAACGCCTGGGCGTCCTGCTCGGTGCGGTGCTTGTACTCAAGGTTGCCTTCGGCCAGGCCGCGATCGCTGACGACGATGCGGTGCGGGATGCCGATCAGCTCCATGTCGGCAAACTTGATGCCTGGGCTGGTTTTCTTGTCGCGGTCGTCCAGCAGCACTTCAAAGCCGGCGGCGGTCAGTTCGGCATACAGCTTGTCGGTTGCCTCGCGGACCACGTCGGTTTCGTAGCGCAGCGGGACCAGGGCGATCTGGAACGGGGCTAGGGCGTCGTTCCAGATGATGCCTTTGTCGTCATAGCTCTGCTCGATGGCAGCGGCGACCACGCGGGACACGCCGATGCCGTAGCAGCCCATGGACAGGGTTACCGGCTTGCCGTTCTCGCCCAGTACCTGGCACTTCAGCGCTTCGCTGTACTTGGTGCCCAGCTGGAAGATGTGGCCCACTTCGATGCCGCGCTTGATCACCAGGGTACCCTGGCCGTCCGGGCTTGGGTCGCCTTCGACCACGTTGCGCAGGTCGGCAACTTGTGGAACTGGCAGGTCGCGCTCCCAGTTGACGCCGAAGTAGTGCTTGTCGTCGATGTTGGCGCCGATGCCGAAGTCGCTCATCAGGGCAACCGAACGGTCGATGATGCATTCCAGTGGCAGGTTCAACGGGCCGAGCGAGCCGGCACCGGCGCCAATGGCGTCGCGCAGTTCGGCTTCGGTGGCCATGACCAGTGGGTCGGCAACCTGTTCCAGCTTGGTGGCCTTGATTTCGTTCAGCTCGTGGTCACCACGAACGACCAGGGCAATCAGCTTGCCTTCTTCGGCGCCGCGCACGATCAGGGTCTTGACGGTTTTTTCGATGGCCAGGCCGAAGTTTTCCACCAGCTGGGCGATGGTTTTGGCGTTTGGCGTGTCGACCAGTCGCAGCTCCTCGGTAGGGGCAGGGCGCACGGTTTCACGCGGGATGGCCTCGGCCTTCTCGATGTTGGCGGCGTAGTCGGAGCTGTCGCTGAAGATCACGTCGTCTTCGCCGGACTCGGCCAGTACGTGGAATTCGTGCGAATAGCTGCCACCGATCGAGCCGGTGTCGGCCTGCACTGGGCGGAAGTCCAGGCCCAGGCGGGTGAACACGTTGCTGTACGCCTGGTGCATGCGGTCGTAGGTTTCCTGCAGGGAAGCCTGGTCGGCATGGAACGAGTAGGCGTCCTTCATGATGAACTCGCGGCCACGCATCAGGCCGAAGCGCGGGCGGATCTCGTCACGGAATTTGGTCTGGATCTGGTACATGTTGAGCGGCAGCTGTTTATAGCTGGACAGCTCGTTACGGGCCAGGTCGGTGATGACTTCTTCGTGGGTCGGGCCAACGCAGAAATCCCGCTGGTGGCGGTCCTTCAGGCGCAGCAGCTCTGGGCCGTACTGTTCCCAGCGGCCGGACTCCTGCCACAGTTCGGCAGGCTGGATGCTCGGCATCAGCACTTCCAGGGCGCCGGCGGCGTTCATTTCCTCGCGTACCACGGCCTCGACCTTGCGCATTACCCGCAGGCCCATCGGCAGCCAGGTGTACAGGCCGGAGGCCAGTTTGCGGATCATGCCGGCGCGCAGCATGAGCTGATGGCTGATGACCACTGCGTCGGCAGGGGTTTCTTTCTGGGTGGCGAGCAAATATTGACTGGTGCGCATGGTTAGCCGTGTCGATTGCCTAAGACGTTGAAATAGCCCCGCATTGTACGGGGGTGAAACGAAGGCGTACAGGATGCCCCAGGGCGTGACACTTGTCAGCCAAGAAAAAGCCCGGCGTGATCGCCGGGCTTTTCAGGTGCGGGGCACTGCAAGCCAGGCTTACAGGATGCTCAGCGGGTACTCCACGATCAGACGCAGTTCGTCGATCGATGGGGAATCGTAGTAGGTGCCATCGGAAGAGCGGTAGGTGGCTTGGCGCACGCGGAAGCTCAGGTCTTTCGCCGGGCCGCTCTGCAGCACGTACTTGATATCGACGTCGCGTTCCCACTCTTTGCCGTTGCTGGTGCCGGCGACGTTGGCGTCGGAACCGCGTACATAACGGGTCATGAAGGTCAGGCCTGGGATGCCGTATTCGGCAAAGTTCAGGTCGTAGCGAGCCTGCCAGGATTTCTCGTCTTCGGCGTTGAAGTCGGAACGCGCCACGGAGTTGGCCAGGAAGATGGTGCCGCCACCGTCCACGCCATAGCCATAGTCGCCGTCACCGGTGACTTTCTGGTAGGCCAGGGTGAAGGTGTGAGCGCCGATGTTGTAGGCGCCCGACAGGCTGAACGCGCGGTTGTCCAGTTTGTCTCCATCGAATGCGCGATACTCGGCCGAACCTTCGCTCTTGGTGTCATAGATGTTGAAGTCGAACACCAGGCCTTGTTTGTCCGAGATCGGCAGTGCCCAGTTTACGTTGGCGTAGTACTTGCGCCAGTAGTCTTCGACCTTCGAGTAGTACAGGCTGGTGCTGAGGTTGTCGGTGAAGGCGTAAGTACCACCTACAACGTTGGCTTCCTTCAGGCGGAGGCTGTCGCGGTTGGTCTGCTCCTGGCCGGTCAGGCTGGTGAAATGGCCAGCGTGCAGGGTCAGGCCCTTGATCTCGTTGCTGGTGATCAGAGTGCCCTGAGCGATTTCTGGCAGCAGGCGGCTGTCGTCGGTGGCGAAGACCGGCAGAGCGGTGAACTGGTCACCTACTTTCAGCACGGTATCGGAGATGCGGAACTTAACCGCGCCGCCGCCTTTGGAGTAATCATCCTGCGCTCGACCGTCGGAGTCGTTCGGGAACAGGCCGGTATTGACGCGGCCTCTGCCACTGTCCAGTTTCAGGCCGAGCATGCCAATGGCATCCACACCCACACCCACGGTGCCTTGAGTGAAGCCGGACTCGAAGGTGCCGAGGAAGCCCAGACCGGTTTCTTCGCGACGGCTCTGGGTGCCCGCAGGGTTGTTTCGGAAGTCACGGCTGAAGTACAGCATGCGGGTTTTGACGCTCAGCTTGCTGTCTTCGAGAAAACCTTTGGACTCGTCTTGTGCCGAGGCCATTGCCAACTGCGAGGTCCCCGCCGTAACGGCCAGGGCGATCATGCTCCACTTCATCACGCGCATCGTGACTTGCTCCTTTGGTTTTTAGGAAGAGTACTGCTGCGTCCCAAATCTTTTAGTTATAGGGTGCAGCTCTTTCTTGTTATGTCGGCGAAAATGTATAGCACGCTGACTGTTGTTGGCGATATGGCTATAAGCACTCTTTTCGGAACTTTTTCACCCTGTCGCTTTTAGGTATTTCCATGTCGCAAATCACGCCCCCGGTTTAAGGGTCGTACAACGCCAGCGCTGTTCCTGTCACCGTAACAAACCTGTAACTACCGGTTCCGGTTAGGGGAGCTCCCTGGTAACCAATGCCGCTGTTGTTATTTGTCGCGTTCACCTGCCATTGCAGATGTCGTGCCGACTTGGCGTGAAGGGAATGCAACAAGCGTGCTCAAAATTCGCAACACTTCATGAAATTTTCACAAAACCTACTACCGAGGGTCGGAAAGTCCCGTAAACACGGGGTGAAGCCGGCTTGCGCTCATGTTGGAGTCGAGAATCATTAAAATTTAAAAAGCTGCCATTAAAGTCAATGTGTTACCGCAAATTGTTCATCCAGAGTCGTTTGTGGGGTGACAGGTGTGGAGAGCGTGGGCAGAAGGCCTCATTTTGGTGCGAAAAGTAGCGCTGTGTTACCGGGAGTGTGCAAGGTATCCTTGCAGGCCTGATTTCCGCTTAAAGCGGGTTGGTTTTGCCTGAAGGAGATATGCCGTGTTCGTCCTCGATTCGCGTTTGCAGCAGGATTCCCTGGTGCTGGGGGAGTTTGCACTGTGCCAGTTGCTGCTGAGCAGGGATGCCAACTACCCATGGTTCATCCTGGTGCCCAAGCGCGCCGGTATCAGCGAACTGTTCGAGCTGGATGCGGCGGAGCAGCAGCAGTTGTGGCAGGAAACAACCCTGTTGGCTGAGGCGCTGAAAGCCAGCTACAGCGCCGACAAGATGAACGTGGCCACCTTGGGCAACGTGGTCAGTCAGTTGCATATGCACGTGATCGTGCGCCAGCGCGACGACGCTGCCTGGCCGGCACCGGTGTGGGGCAAGTGCCCGGCGGTGGCCTACAGCGACGATCAGCTGAATGCCATTCGCCAGCGCCTGCGTGGGCTGCAACTTGCTGGTTATCAGGAGGCCTGAGATGTCGCTGGAGTTACGTATTGTCGAACTGGAAACCCGCCAGGCGTTCCAGGATGACACTATCCAGGCGTTGAATGACGTGGTGGTCGAGCAGGCGCGAGTGATCGAGCGGCTGCAGTCGCAGATGGCCGAGCTGATCAAGCGTTATGAAGAGATGGTCGGCCAGTACGGCAGCGAAGGGGAGGAGGCGCCACCGCCTCATTATTGATGCGTTGCTGAGGCATATTCACCGGCATGCCGGTAAATATGCCTCTGGATGAAGCGGCAATCAGCGGCGGGTGACCGCAACCACATCTTCGGCCTGCAGGCCTTTGTCGCGGTGCATTACCGAAAACTCAACGCGCTGGCCTTCGACCAGAATGCGATGGCCTTCGCCGCGAATGGCGCGAAAGTGCACGAAGATGTCATCACCCGAATCGCGGGAAATGAAGCCAAAGCCTTTCGACGTGTTGAACCACTTGACGGTGCCGGTATCGCGGTTGCCGGCTTCCTGAACGGCATGCTGGCTGTTGCGTGCCTTGCGCGGGCTGCGGGCAAAGCCCACGGCCAGGTGCACTGCCACTGCTAGTGCCGCGCAGACCAGTGCCGCGAGGTTGCCCATTTCCGGGCGGGCCAGCAATGTCAGGGTTTGCAGCACCACCGCCACCACCAGCAGGGCGCAGGCAAGGTGCTGCAACTGCTGCCGCGCGCCGCGGTAGTACAGGGGCACGACCGGGGCCAGGACCAGGTTGAGCAGGCCGAGGAGTGTCAGGTAGACCGCGTCAGGTTGTTGCAGGAAGGGTGTCGCGTCGGTTTTCAGGCTGGGTATGAGCGATAGCAGCAAGGCTGCCACGCCCGTCACCAGATGGACGATCTTGAACATGGGGTTGGCTCACAGTTGATAAGGCCGATCACAGGAAGAGCGGGCAGCACGGTGCGCATGAGGTGTAGAGCGCGGACACGTGGCAGGCCAGCCTATGCACCCGGCAATGACAGTCCGCACGGGTGGCACGGTGCCTATTTAACAGTAAAGCCGCAGGCTACTCAAACCGCAGGCCGCCCGGCGGGCAATGTGTTGCGCCATGTCACATGCGGCAGGGGGGAAGTGTTGCTACAGTGGTCCACGTCCGCTTGAGTCTCAAGCCTTATGGAAAGGGGAGCTTCATGGCAATCGATATCGGTATCAGCGAAGAGGATCGCAAGTCCATCGTCGACGGGCTGTCCCGCCTGTTGTCGGATACTTACGTGCTGTATCTGAAAACCCATAACTTTCACTGGAACGTCACCGGCCCGTCGTTCCGCACCCTGCACCTGATGTTTGAAGAGCAGTACAACGAGCTGGCGCTGGCGGTCGACTCCATCGCCGAGCGGATCCGGGCCTTGGGCTTCCCGGCGCCGGGGTCGTATGCATTCTATGCGCGGCACTCGTCTATCAAGGAGGAGGAAGGTGTACCCCCGGCAGACGAGATGATCCGCCAGCTGGTGCAGGGGCAGGAGGCCGTGGTGCGCACGGCGCGCAGCATTTTCCCCGTGGTGGACAAGGTCAGTGACGAACCTACCGCCGACTTGCTGACCCAGCGCATGCAGGTTCACGAAAAGACCGCGTGGATGCTACGGGTATTGCTCGACGGCAAATAATTGCCCTGAGCCGTGACATAAACCCGGGGGAGCGGGCGTGCCGGCGAACACCGGCGCAGCCGGTGCCATCCACCGCGTTGCCTGCTTCGCGGGCAAGCCCGCTCCCACAGGCTCTATGTCGCGCCAAGTGGTTAGGTGTTTGTGCAGGAAGATTTTGCCGCTGCTTTAAGATCGCCCGTCAGCGCTTCATTGATCGCCTGTTACCGGTGACGAGGAAGTTGGGCGCATGACGCAAGCAAGCAAGCGTGTGGCTGGTCAGGGTGGTTGGCCAGGAAAACAGTGCATTGATCCGTTCAAGGCGGATTTCGACATGTTGCAGATCCAGCCGGTGTCGCGCTCGGTGCGGTTGAACGGGTTTTCCACCTGCTTGCGCCTGGAGGCCGTCTACTGGGGTATCCTGGAGCGTATCGCCGCTGCTAACCGCTGTTCGGTCAGTGCGGTGTTGTCCTACGTGGACCGCGAAGTGCACTTGCGCCAGGGTGGGGTGCGTAACTTCAGTGGGCTGATCCGGGTCATCTGCGTCGCCTGGCTGCAAAACCCGCCAAGTGTGCGCTGATCGCCGGGCGGGCTGCGCAGTGCCTGTTAACCATATATAATCCCGCTTTTTGCTGCCCCGGCAGCCAGCGTTGTGGTTGACGAGAGACACCCATGCCCCTTTATGACTATCAATGTGCATCCTGCGAGCACCGCATGGAAGTGCTGCAGAAGATCAGCGCCGCGCCGCTGACCGATTGCCCGGCCTGTCAGGCGCCAGCGCTGAAAAAGCTGCTGTCGGTGCCAGGCTTTCGCCTGAGCGGTAATGGTTGGTACGAAACCGACTTCAAGACCGGGGCAAAAAAGAATCTGGCAGGCGGCGACAAGGCCGACTGAGTTGAATGCTGTGACCGGGTCTTGCAGTATTAGCCCTCCGGGCGGCCAAGGCCTCCACCGAATACACGAATCACGAGAAGCGAAACCACCATCATGATGCGCAGCCATTATTGCGGCCAACTGAACGAGAGCCTGGACGGCCAGGAAGTCACCCTTTGCGGCTGGGTCCATCGTCGCCGCGACCACGGCGGGGTGATCTTCCTCGACATCCGTGACCGCGAAGGCATGGCCCAGGTCGTGTTCGACCCGGATCGCGCCGAAACCTTCGCCGCCGCCGACCGCGTGCGCAGCGAATACGTCGTGCAGATCACCGGCAAGGTGCGCAAGCGCCCTGACGGTGCGGTGAACGCCAACATGGCCTCCGGCGCCATCGAGATCCTCGGCTACCAGCTGAACGTGCTCAACGAAGCGGAAACCCCGCCGTTCCCGCTGAACGAGTACTCCGACGTTGGCGAGGAAACCCGCCTGCGCTACCGCTTCATCGACCTGCGTCGCCCGGAAATGGCCGACAAGCTGCGCCTGCGTTCGCGCATCACCAGCAGCATCCGCCGCTTCCTCGACGAAAACGGCTTCCTCGACGTCGAAACCCCGATCCTCACCCGTGCCACGCCGGAAGGTGCGCGTGACTACCTGGTGCCAAGCCGTACCCACGCCGGTAGCTTCTTCGCCCTGCCGCAGTCGCCCCAGCTGTTCAAGCAGCTGCTGATGGTGGCCGGCTTCGACCGCTACTACCAGATCGCCAAGTGCTTCCGTGACGAAGACCTGCGTGCCGACCGTCAGCCGGAGTTCACCCAGATCGACATCGAGACCAGCTTCCTTGATGAAAGCGAGATCATGGGCTTGACCGAAAGCATGATCCGCAAGCTGTTCAAGGAAGTGCTGGACCTGGAGTTCGGTGAATTCCCGCACATGACCTTCGAAGAAGCCATGCGCCGCTACGGCTCCGACAAGCCAGACCTGCGTAACCCGCTGGAACTGGTTGACGTTGCCGACCAACTGAAAGACGTCGACTTCAAGGTGTTCGCCGGCCCGGCCAACGATCCGAAGTGCCGTGTGACTGCCCTGCGCCTGCCAGGCGGTGCCAGCATGCCGCGCAGCAAGATCGACGAGTACACCAAGTTCGTTGGCATCTACGGTGCCAAGGGCCTGGCCTACATCAAGGTCAACGAGCGCGCCAAGGGCGTTGAAGGCCTACAGTCGCCGATCGTCAAGAACATTCCTGAGGCCAACCTCAACACCATCCTCGACCGCGTCGGTGCCGTAGACGGCGACATCGTGTTCTTCGGTGCCGACAAGTTCAAGGTGGTCAGCGAAGCCCTGGGCGCGCTGCGTATTCGCCTGGGTCACGACTTCGAGCTGCTGACCTGCGAGTGGGCACCGATGTGGGTTGTCGACTTCCCGATGTTCGAAGAAAACGAAGACGGCAGCTTCACCGCGCTGCACCACCCGTTCACCGCGCCGAAGTGCACCCCGGAAGAGCTCGAGGCCAACCCGGCCACGGCCCTGTCGCGTGCCTACGATATGGTTCTGAACGGTACCGAGCTGGGTGGGGGTTCGATCCGTATTCACCGCAAAGAGATGCAACAGGCGGTATTCCGCCTGCTGGGTATCGAGGCAGAAGAACAGGAAGAGAAGTTCGGCTTCCTGCTCGATGCCCTGAAGTTCGGTGCACCGCCTCACGGTGGCCTGGCCTTCGGCCTGGACCGCCTGGTCATGTTGATGACCGGCGCCCAGTCGATCCGTGAAGTGATCGCCTTCCCGAAAACCCAGAGCGCTGCATGCGTCATGACCCAGGCCCCTGGCATGGTCGACGCCAAGGCCCTGCGCGAGCTGCACATCCGACTGCGCGAACAGACCAAGGTCGAGTAAGCAGTCCCGGGCGCATCCACATGGATGCGCCTTTGCGTTTCGGCGCAGGTATTTTTCCGTCCCGCCCCGTACAGGGGCGGGGCTGTTTGTGAAACAAAGGATTCGGAGTCGTTATGGCTGGTCATTCCAAGTGGGCGAACATCAAGCACCGCAAAGAGCGCCAGGATGCCAAGAGAGGCAAGATCTTCACCAAGTGGATCCGCGAACTGACCGTTGCGGCCAAGCAAGGCGGTGCTGACCCGGCATCCAACCCGCGCCTGCGCCTGGCGCTGGACAAGGCCCTGGGCGCCAACATGAGCCGCGACATCATCGATCGCGCTGTGGCCCGGGGTGCCGGCACCAACGAAAGCGACAACGTCGAAGAGCTCAGCTATGAAGGTTACGGTCCGGGCGGCGTGGCGATCATGGTCGAAGCCATGACCGACAACCGCAACCGTACTGCCGCCGCCGTGCGTCATGCCTTCACCAAGTGTGGTGGCAACCTGGGTACCGACGGTTCGGTGGCCTACCTGTTCGAGCGCAAAGGCCAGATCAGCTTTGCGCCGGGCGTGGACGAAGACGCGTTGATGGAAGCAGCAATGGAGGCTGATGCCGACGACGTTGTGGCCAACGACGACGGCTCGTTCGAAGTGTTCACCTCGTTCAACAGCTTCTATGCCGTGCGCAACGCCCTGGAAGAGGCGGGTTTCAAGGCCGCTGACGCGGAAATCGTCATGCAGCCGACCACCAGCGCCGAGCTTGACCAGGAGGGTGCCGAGAAGGTGCTCAAGCTGATCGACATGCTCGAAGACCTGGATGACGTGCAGAACGTCTACTCCAATGCCCAGATTTCCGATGAGATCATGGAAAACCTCGGCTAAGGTTCTTTCGTTGGCCTTGAGGGCCTATTCGCGGGCAAGCCCGCTCCCACAGGGGCCGTGCGGTCTTTGTGGGAGCGGGCTTGCCCGCGAAAGGGCCGGTACATTTTGAACAAACAGGTACTATGACTCTGATTCTTGGTATCGACCCCGGCTCGCGCATCACCGGCTATGGCGTGGTACGCCAGACCGCCCGTGGGTGCGAGTACGTGGCGTCGGGCTGTATCCGCACCGGCAGCGGCGAGCTGCACGAACGGCTGCAGATTGTTTTTCGTGGTGTCAGTGAAATCATCGCCCAGCACGGCCCGGTGACCATGGGCATCGAGCGGGTGTTCATGGCCCGTAACGCCGACTCGGCGCTCAAGCTCGGCCAGGCCCGCGGTGCGGCCATCGTCGCGGCCGCCGAAGCCGGCCTGGAAATCGCCGAATACAGCGCCACCCAGGTCAAGCAGGCAGTAGCCGGCACGGGCGGGGCCAACAAGGAACAGGTGATGATGATGGTCATGCACCTGCTGAAATTGACGCAGAAGCCGCAGATCGACGCCTCCGACGCGCTGGCCATCGCCTTGTGCCATGCCCATACCCGCTCAAGCCTGGTGCCGCACGGCCTGAGCACGGCACGGCGACGCGGCGGGCGCTTGCGTCTGTAGGCGCTTCATGCGCTGATACACATTTTGTTCGGGTGATGCGTTCACCCGCTGCATTTGCTGATAGGGTTGAGCGGTCTTTGACCGGCTCCCCGAGAGGAAGGATCGGAACGTGATTGGACGTTTGCGCGGCACCTTGGCGGAAAAACAGCCGCCGCACCTGATTATCGACGTCAACGGCGTGGGGTACGAACTGGAAGTTCCCATGACCACGCTGTACCGTCTGCCCAAGGTGGGCGAAAGCGTCACCGTGCACACGCATCTGGTGGTGCGCGAAGATGCACACTTGCTATACGGCTTTGCCGAAAAGCGCGAGCGCGAGCTGTTCCGGGAGCTCATCCGCCTCAACGGCGTGGGCCCGAAGCTGGCGTTGGCGCTGATGTCCGGCCTGGAAGTCGACGAACTGGTGCGCTGCGTGCAAGCCCAGGATACTTCGGCCTTGGTGCGCGTGCCTGGTGTCGGCAAAAAAACCGCCGAACGTTTGCTGGTCGAGCTCAAAGACCGCTTCAAGGCCTGGGAAACCTCGCCCGCCATGTTTACCCTGGTGTCCGATGGTCCGTTGCCGGTTGCCAGCGAGTCCACTGCCGAGGCCGATGCGGTCAGCGCACTGGTCTCGCTGGGCTACAAGCCGCAGGAAGCCAGCAAGGCAATCGCCGCGATCAAGGACAAGGCCGGCCTGAGCAGTGAAGAGCTGATCCGCCGCAGCCTGAAAGGGATGATTACCAAGTGATCGAAGCCGACCGCCTGATCGCCGCCAGTGGCCGCGACCGTGAAGAAGTCCAGGATCGGGCGATCCGCCCTCTGCGGCTGGACGAGTACATCGGCCAGCCGGTCGTGCGCGAGCAGATGGCCCTGTTCATCCAGGCCGCCCGTGGGCGCAACGAGTCGCTCGACCACACGCTGATCTTCGGGCCGCCCGGGTTGGGCAAGACCACGTTGGCCAACATCATCGCCCAGGAAATGGGCGTTTCGGTCAAAAGCACCTCGGGCCCGATCCTGGAACGCCCCGGTGACCTGGCGGCCATGCTGACCAACCTCGAACCGCACGACGTCCTGTTCATCGACGAGATCCACCGGCTGTCACCGGTCGTCGAAGAGGTGTTGTACCCGGCCATGGAGGACTTCCAGCTCGACATCATGATCGGCGAAGGCCCGGCCGCCCGTTCGATCAAGCTCGACCTTCCACCGTTCACCCTGGTGGGTGCCACCACCCGTGCCGGCATGCTCACCAACCCGCTGCGGGACCGCTTCGGCATCGTCCAGCGCCTGGAGTTCTACAGCGATAAGGACCTGGCCACCATCGTCAGCCGTTCGGCCAACATCCTTGGCCTGGTCATCGACGATCAGGGCGCCTACGAAATTGCCCGCCGTGCCCGTGGCACGCCGCGTATCGCCAACCGCCTGCTGCGCCGCGTGCGCGACTACGCCGAGGTGCGCGGCAAGGGCCAGATCACCAAGGCCGTGGCCGACATGGCGCTGAACCTGCTGGACGTCGACGAGCGCGGTTTCGACCATTCCGACCGCCGCCTGCTGTTGACCATGATCGAGAAGTTCGATGGTGGCCCGGTAGGCGTGGACAACCTGGCGGCGGCGATCAGCGAAGAGCGCCACACCATCGAGGATGTGCTCGAACCGTACCTGATCCAGCAAGGCTATATCATGCGCACGCCACGCGGCCGCGTGGTTACCCGGCATGCCTACCTGCACTTTGGCCTGAATATTCCCGGGCGCCTGGGGGAGGGCGGTGATTTTTCGGAACCAGGCGATGAATGACAGATCGAATGCGACTTTTCGTGGTCCTACCGCTGGCATGCCCAGGGTGCGCTGGCAATAAGACATTAATGAAGAAAAAACAGTTGCCACAGCGGATTGGCAAGCTGAGGAGTAAGCACTAGAGTATGCGCGCGCAAAATCAGCTCGAACCGTTCGCACACCGTTGTCGCGTCTATTACGAAGACACCGATGCGGGCGGCGTGGTGTATTACGTCAACTACCTGAAATTCATGGAGCGCGCGCGCACCGAACGCCTGCGGCACCTGGGCTTTTCCCAGTCGCAACTGGCCGAAGACAACCTGCTGTTCGTGGTCCATTCCAGCGAAGCGCGCTATCACGCGCCGGCGCGGCTGGATGACGAATTGCGGGTAACCGCGCAAGTACTTGAACTCAATCGCGCCAGCCTGCGTTTCGTGCAGCAGGTCTGGCGGGAAAAGGATGAAACGCTGCTTTGCGAAGGGCAGTTCCTGGTGGCCGCCGTGCGCGCCGACACTTTCAAACCCCGAGCCATACCCCCCCAGCTGCGCGACGCCTTTGCGGCGGACGGCTCGGGTAATCAATCGAATGCAGGAGAATAAGCGTGGAAGCTAACGTCGTCGACCATACCTCCATGTGGAGTCTGGTCAGCAATGCCAGCGTGGTGGTACAGCTGGTAATGCTGACCCTGGTGGCCGCATCGGTCACTTCATGGATCATGATCTTCCAGCGCAGCACCATGCTGCGCGCCGGTCGTCGTGCGCTGGATGCCTTCGAGGAGCGCTTCTGGTCGGGCATCGACCTGTCCAAGCTGTACCGCCAGGCAGGCAGCAACCCAGACCCGGACTCCGGTGTAGAGCAGGTATTCCGTGCCGGCTTCAAGGAGTTCTCGCGCCTGCGCCAGCAGCCGGGCGTTGACCCGGATGCGGTCATGGAAGGCGTTGGCCGTGCCATGCGCGTGGCCATTTCGCGCGAGGAAGAAAAACTCGAGCAGAGCCTGCCATTCCTGGCCACGGTTGGTTCGACCAGCCCGTACATCGGCCTGTTCGGTACCGTGTGGGGCATCATGAACTCCTTCCGTGGCCTGGCCAGCGCCCAGCAGGCCACCCTGGCCACCGTTGCCCCGGGTATCGCCGAAGCGCTGATCGCTACCGCCATTGGCCTGTTCGCGGCAATCCCGGCGGTCATCGCCTACAACCGTTTCGCCGCGCGCAGTGAAGTGCTGATCGGTCGTTACTACACCTTCGCCGACGAGTTCCAGGCGATCCTGCACCGCAAAGTGCACACCAGCGAAGAGTAATCAGGTAGAAGCCCATGGCCCGAGTTCGCCACAAACGCAAGCCCGTCGCCGAGATGAACGTGGTGCCCTACATCGACGTGATGCTGGTGCTGCTGGTCATCTTCATGGTGACGGCGCCCATGCTCAACCAGGGCGTGAAGGTCGACTTGCCCAAGGTTTCCAGCGAAGCCTTGCCGCAGGACAACAACGTCCAGATCCTCACCATCTCCATCAAGGCCGATAAAACCTATTACTGGAACCTCGGCAGCGAAGTCGATACCGACAAGCAGATGGACAAGGCCATGACCTTGCCCGCCATGACCGACGCCGTGACCAAGATCATTGCTGCCGGCCGTGACCAGGGCAAGCAGACCCAGGTGTTCATTCGTGGCGACAAGGCTGTCGACTATGGCGCGGTCATGGGTGCCATGGGCGGGTTGCAGAAGGCCGGTGTCGGTAACGTTGGCCTGATTACCGAGGCGCCCTGATGCAACAGCGAGAGCCATCCGCCTCGGAAAGCTACTTCTGGCCCAGTGTCTGGGCCATCGGCCTGCATGTGTTGGTGTTCGCCCTGCTGTTCGTCAGTTTTGCCATGACGCCTGAGCTGCCGCCATCCAAGCCGATTGTTCAGGCTACCCTTTACCAGCTCAAGTCCAAGAGCCAGGCGACTACCCAGACCAATCAGAAGATTGCCGGGGAAGCGAAGAAAACGGCTTCGCGCCAGACCGAGGTCGAGCAGCTGGAGCAGAAGAAGGTCGAGCAGGAAGCCGTGAAGGCCGCGGAACAAAAGAAAGCCGACGCTGCTCAAAAGGCCGAAGAGGCCCGCGAAGCCGCCGAGGCAAAAAAAGCCGAGGACGCTGCCAAGGCCGCCGAAGCCGCCAAGGCTGCCGAGGCCAAGAAAGCCG
The DNA here is from genome assembly GCF_001320605.1 of Pseudomonas sp. NBRC 111133. Taxonomy (NCBI): domain Bacteria; kingdom Pseudomonadati; phylum Pseudomonadota; class Gammaproteobacteria; order Pseudomonadales; family Pseudomonadaceae; genus Pseudomonas; species Pseudomonas sp. NBRC 111133. Next base: position 35,752 of record NZ_BCBJ01000054.1, read on the forward strand.
CCGAAGCCAAGAAGGCCGACGAGGCGAAGAAGGCCGCCGAGAAGCAGCAGGCCGACATCGCCAAGAAGAAGGCCGAGGAAGAAGCCAAGAAAAAAGCCGAAGAAGAGGCCAAGAAAGAGGCCGCTGAAGAGGCGAAGAAACAAGCCGCCGAGGACGCCAAGAAAAAGGCAGCCGAAGAGGCCAAGAAGAAAGCAGCCGAGGACGCCAAGAAGAAAGCGGCGGCCGAGGACGCGAAGAAGAAGGCAGCTGAAGAGGCCAAGAAAAAGGCCGCTGCAGACGCCCAGAAGAAAAAGGCACAGGAAGCGGCCCGTAAGGCGGCAGAAGACAAGAAAGCCCAGGCCCTGGCCGAGCTGTTGTCCGACACCACCGAGCGGCAGCAAGCGCTGGCCGACGAGCAGGGTGACCAGGTGGCCGGCGACTTCGACGACCTGATCCGCATGCGCGCGGCCGAAGGCTGGGCGCGTCCGCCTTCCGCGCGCAAGGGCATGACGGTGGTCCTGCAGATCAACATGTTGCCGGACGGTACCATCACCAGTGTCAGCGTGGCCCGTTCCAGTGGTGACGGCCCGTACGACAGTTCGGCGGTGGCTGCGGTGAAGAACATTGGTCGTTTGACCGAGATGCAGGGTATGAAGCCGAGCGATTTCAACCAATATCGTTCGTTCAAGATGACATTTACACCTGAGGATCTAGCGTTGTGATTAAACGTCTTAGAGGACTGCTGGTCATGCTGTGCTGCGTGGCAGGCATGGCCGTGGCAGAGGAAAAGAACATCCTGGTCACCAGCGGCAGCGACCGGGCAACGCCCATCGCGGTAGTGCCGTTCGGTCTGCAGGGCGGCAGCGTGTTGCCAGAAGACATTGCCGATATCATCGGCAACGACCTGCGCAACTCAGGCTACTACTCGCCAATTCCGCGGCAGAACATGATCAGCCAGCCGTCGCAGGCCAGCGAAGTGATCTTCCGCGACTGGAAAGCACTGGGTGCACAGTACGTGATGGTGGGCAGCATCGTGCCGGCAGGCGGTCGCCTGCAGGTGCAGTACGCGCTGTTCAACGTCGCTACCGAGCAGCAAGTGCTGACCGGCAGCGTCGCGGGTAGCACCGACCAGTTGCGCGACATGGCGCACTACATTGCCGACCAGTCGTTCGAGAAACTCACCGGCATCAAGGGGGCGTTCTCCACCCGCATGCTGTACGTGACGGCCGAGCGTTTCTCCACTAACAACACCCGCTACACCCTGCAGCGTTCGGACTACGACGGTGCGCGTGCAGTTACCCTGCTGCAATCGCGTGAGCCGATCCTGTCGCCGCGCTTTGCGCCAGATGGCAAGCGTATCGCCTATGTGTCGTTCGAGCAGAAGCGCCCGCGCATCTTCATCCAGAACATCGATACCGGCCGCCGCGAGCAGGTGACCAACTTCGAAGGCCTGAACGGTGCGCCAGCCTGGTCGCCGGACGGTTCGCGCCTGGCGTTTGTATTGTCGAAAGACGGCAACCCGGACATCTACGTGATGAACGTGGCTTCGCGCCAGATCAGCCGTGTTACCGCAGGCCCGGGTATCAATACCGAGCCATTCTGGGGTAAAGATGGCAACACGCTTTACTTCACTTCCGACCGTGGCGGCAAACCGCAGATCTACAAACAGTCGGTCGGTGGCGGTGGTGCCGAGCGCGTAACCTTCGTGGGTAACTACAACGCCAACCCGAAACTTTCGGCAGACGAAAAAACCCTGGTGATGATCCATCGCCAACAGGGCTTTACCAACTTTAAAGTGGCGGCACAGGACTTGCAGCGCGGAAGTGTAAAGATTCTGTCTGAAACAAGTCTTGATGAGTCTCCCACTGTTGCGCCTAACGGCACCATGCTAATCTACGCCACCCGCCAGCAGGGCCGGGGAGTCTTGATGCTCGTGTCGCTTAATGGCCGCGTGAGGCTCCCACTTCCTACCGCTCAAGGCGAAGTCAGAGAACCGTCCTGGTCCCCTTACCTGAACTGATTGCGGCGTAATACATTTTGCTTAACACACTGGGGTTTCATTAGGAGTTTCACGATGGAAATGCTGAAGTTTGGTAAATTTGCTGCGCTGGCTCTGGCCATGGCCGTAGCTGTAGGTTGCTCCTCGAAGGGCGGTGACAACGCAGGCGAAGGCGCTGCTGTAGACCCGAACGCTGGCTACGGTGCCAACACTGGCGCAGTTGACGGCTCCCTGAGCGAAGAAGCTGCCCTGCGCGCAATCACCACCTTCTACTTCGAATACGACAGCTCGGACCTGAAGCCAGAAGCCATGCGCGCTCTGGACGTTCACGCCAAGGACCTGAAGTCCAACGGCAACCGCGTTGTTCTGGAAGGCAACACCGACGAGCGCGGCACCCGCGAGTACAACATGGCTCTGGGTGAGCGTCGTGCGAAAGCCGTTCAGCGCTACCTGGTTCTGCAGGGCGTTTCCCCTGCTCAGCTGGAACTGGTTTCCTACGGCGAAGAGCGTCCAGTTGCCACCGGCAACGACGAGCAGTCCTGGGCTCAGAACCGTCGCGTAGAACTGCGTAAGTAAGTTCTTATGCGTATGTGCCGCCGTGTAGTAACCGTCCTCGCACTCAGCCTGCCGCTTGCGGCCTGGGCTGAGGTCCCTGTAGTAGATGACAACGCAGGCGCTTATCCGCCTGCGGGTTATGGCACGAGCGGCGCCTATGCCGGGTCGGGGGCTTCGGCCCCTGCCTCTGCACAGGGCCAGCTGTTCATGCAGCTGCAACAGATGCAGGACCAGCTTTCCCGCCAGCAAGGCATCATCGAAGAGCTGCAAAACGATGTGTCGCGCATGAAGCAGGAAAACCTGGAGCGATACCAGGACCTGGACCGTCGCATCAACAGTGGCGCTGCGCCTGCCGCAACCCCTGACAATTCCTCCGGTGGTGGTGCTTCCAATGCCGCCCCCGATGCAGCAGCAGGTGCTGCTGCGCAACAACCGGCCGCCAGTAGCGAGCCCGGTGATCCGGCGAAAGAAAAGCTCTACTACGATGCCGCTTTCGACCTGATCAAGCAGAAAGACTTCGACAAGGCCAGCCAGGCGTTCAATGCCTTCCTGCGCAAGTACCCCAACAGCCAGTACGCCGGCAATGCCCAGTACTGGTTGGGTGAAGTGAACCTGGCCAAGGGCGACCTGCAAGGTGCCAGCCAGGCCTTTGCCCAGGTCAGCCAGAAGTACCCGAAACACAGCAAAGTGCCGGATTCGCTCTATAAGCTGGCCGATGTCGAGCGCCGCATGGGCCACACCGACAAGGTCAAGGGCATCCTGCAACAGGTCATCACCCAGTACCCCGGCACCTCTGCCGCGCAACTGGCTCAGCGTGACCTGCAGAAGCTCTAAGCGCTGTAGCTGTACCTTTCGAAAGAAACCCGCGCCAGTCGCGGGTTTTTTCGTTAGAATCACTGCCCTTTTTTCGTAAACACGCTGCCGCGGATAACGCTATGTCGAGTCCGCGACAGTGCCTGACGGAGGCGGACAGCCTGTTTAGCTGTCACGCCCGTGGCGAGCATGCAAGACACACTACGCATCACCGAAGTCTTTTACTCTTTGCAGGGTGAAACGCGAACGGCTGGGCTGCCCACGGTTTTCGTGCGCCTCACCGGTTGCCCCCTGCGTTGCCAATACTGCGACAGTGCTTATGCCTTCACCGGCGGCACCATTCGCACCCTCGATTCGATCCTTGAGCAGGTTGCCGGCTTCAAGCCCCGTTATGTCTGTGTCACCGGCGGCGAGCCGTTGGCCCAGCCGAATGCCTTGCCGTTACTGCAGCGTCTGTGCGACGCCGGTTACGAGGTGTCGCTGGAAACCAGCGGCGCGCTGGATATCGCTGGCACCGACACGCGCGTTAGCCGCGTAGTCGACCTGAAGACCCCGGGCTCTGAGGAGTCGCACCGTAACCGCTACGAGAACATCGAGCTGCTGACCCGCAATGACCAGGTCAAGTTCGTCATCTGTTCTCGAGAGGACTACGACTGGGCGGTGTCCAAGCTGATCCAGTACAACCTGGCCGAGCGTGCTGGCGAGGTGTTGTTCTCGCCGAGCCACCATCAGGTGAATGCCAGCGACCTGGCAGACTGGATCGTAGCGGACAACCTGCCTGTACGCTTCCAGTTGCAGTTGCACAAGCTGCTGTGGAACGACGAACCCGGACGTTGATTGAGGAGCAAGCACACATGACAGAAAAGCGCGCAGTAATCCTGTTGTCCGGCGGCCTGGACTCCGCCACCGTGGTCGCCATGGCCAAAGCAGAAGGCTATAGCTGCTACACCATGAGCTTCGACTACGGCCAGCGCCACCGTGCCGAGTTGAACGCTGCCGCACGCGTGGCCCGCGACCTGGGTGCGGTCGAGCACAAGGTGATTGGCCTTAACCTTGACGGTATTGGTGGTTCGGCGTTGACCGACAGCAGCATTGACGTGCCGGAAGCCCCCAGTGAAGGTATCCCGGTCACCTACGTACCGGCCCGCAACACCGTATTCCTGTCGCTGGCCTTGGGTTGGGCAGAAGTGCTGGAGGCGCGCGACATCTTTATCGGCGTCAATGCCGTGGATTACTCCGGTTACCCGGATTGCCGCCCCGAGTTCGTCGAGGCCTTCGAGTGTATGGCCAACCTGGCGACCAAGGCGGGTGTAGAGGGGCAGGGCTTCCGCATTCAGGCGCCGCTGCAGAACATGAGCAAGGCGCAGATCGTGCAGGCTGGTATCGCCCGCGGTGTGGACTACAGTTTGACTGTTTCCTGCTATCAGGCCGACGATGACGGCCGTGCCTGTGGCAAATGTGACAGCTGCCGCCTGCGTGCAGATGGCTTTAAGGCAGCCGGTGTCGAAGACCCGACACGGTATGTTTGACAAAAAACCTTTGATGGAGTGTTGATTTCCCGTTAGAAATCAGTATTATACGCGCCATCCAACGGGTCGTTAGCTCAGTTGGTAGAGCAGTTGGCTTTTAACCAATTGGTCGTAGGTTCGAATCCTACACGACCCACCATACTCAGTACGTCAAAGCCCGCTACCGGCAACGGTCGCGGGCTTTTTCGTTCTCGGCGCGTCATGCGCTCCCAGCTTACTCAGCCCACTCCGGATCCCCGGTGAACACCACCGTCAGCCAGCGGTCCGGCCCTTCGCCACCTACGGCATCACCAATCTCGTTGCGCCATGCATCCCATTCATCGATGGTCTTCGCCGCCATGGCCTTTGGCACGATGAAGTACAGCTCGATCTCCCGCGAGCGCCCGACCTTGGCCACATAGGCGCGGTATGACTGCAGCCCGTGGCGGGCAACGAAGGCCTTGGCCACCTCATCCACATGCAGCTTGAGGTCGCCGGGAGTGACCAGAAATATTTCTGACAGCGCCTGGCGCACCACCGACATCGGCAACGGCACGATTACCAGGCACACCAGCGCCAGCACGGCCGGGTCGATGTACGGTGATACCCACTCCAGCGACGTGCCCTGCACCGCGTAACCAAAGCAGAACGCAATCAGCAGCGCGGCGGTGATGCTGGCCGACATCACCCAGCCCTTGACGTCCATGCGCACGAAGTCTGATTTCAGCTTGCGGTTGGCGCGGGCTTCGACCACGGCGATGGTCACGCAGGTGATCACGGTCAGCACCGCATAGATCATGGCAATGCCGAATTCGAGGTGACGGCCGCCCTGCAGCAGGCTGCTGACGGCGTTGATCAATGCGTAGATGGCCACGCCGCTGAGCAGAATGCCGTTCAGTGCCAGCACCATGGGTTCCAGGTGCCAGAAACCCATGGTGAAGCGTTCGCGCAGCTTGCGCGACATCTGCACGCTGGTGGTATGCGAAGTGATCAGTTTGACCACAACAAGCGACAGGCCACTCATGCTGGCATCGACCAGCGAATAGACGCCGTCGAAGACGATGGAGTAGGAGCCGGAGGCCACGCCGAAGGCGATACCGATGCTGGCGATGAACAGGGTGACGGCAATCGAGGTGCGTAACAGGCCCTGTTCGCTGGTGATGTCGAAAAAGGTGGATCGGGTTGCGGTTTGCATGAAGTGTGCTCAGTAAAAACGATAATGCTGTGGAGTCTGTGGTGGCCTCTTCGCCGGCTCGCCCGCTCCCACAGGATTTGCACAGACCTTGAAGTCGGCAGCGGACCTGTGGGAGCGGGCAAGCCCGCGAAGAAGGTGCATTGGCCTTCACAGACTAGACGCGGAATTGCTCCATCAGCGCCTGTTGTTGATTGGCCAGCCGGTTCAGCGCCTGGCTGATGCGTGCCGATTCGTCGGCCTGGCCCGCCAGCGACTCGGTCACATCCCGAATGCCGGCGACGTTGCGGTTCACTTCCTCAGCCACCGCGCTCTGCTCTTCCGCGGCCGAGGCAATCTGCAGGTTCATGTCGCTGATCACGGTCACCGCCTCGCCAATGCGCTGCAGTGCCGGTAGTGCCTGTTCCATGCGCGCTGCGCTGTCCTGTGCCTGGCGCTGGCCTTCGTGCATGGCGCCCACGACATCCTGGGTACCTTGCTGCAAGCCTTCGATGACCTGGCGAATCTCCTCCACCGACACCTGCGTGCGCTGGGCCAGCCCGCGTACTTCATCGGCGACCACGGCAAAACCGCGCCCGGCCTCGCCAGCACGGGCCGCTTCGATGGCGGCATTCAGCGCCAGCAGGTTGGTCTGCTCGGCGATGGTGCGGATCACTTCCAGCACCGAGCCGATCCGCCCGCTGCGGTCTTCCAGGGCACGTGCCTCGTCCATGGCGGTGTCCATGCCGGCAGCCAGGCGGTCGATGCCCTGGCGGGTGCTGTCGATCAGCTGCAGGCCTTCGCGGCTGGCCTGGTCGGCGGCGCGCGCGGCCTGAGCCGCCTGCGAGGCGTTGTGGGCGACATCCAGCGCGGTGGCGCTCATCTCGTTGGCAGCCGTGGCCACCTGCTCGATTTCCCGGTGCTGCTGTTGCATGCCGTTGCTGGTCTGGCTGGCGATGGCGGCTGACTGGTCGGCTGTGCTGCGGGCCTCCTGCAGTGAGCCTTTGACCTGGGCGATGATCGGCTGCAGCTTGTCGAGGAAGCGGTTGAACCACCCCGTGAGCTGGCCCAGTTCGTCGTCGCGGGCGTATTCCAGGCGGCGGGTCAGGTCGCCTTCGCCGCTGGCGATGTCTTTAAGACGCGCAGCCACGGCCAGGATGGGCCGGGTAACGCCGCGTGCGGTCAGCCATACCAGCAGCAAACCCATCACCGCCGCGCCAAGGCCGATCAGCAGGCTGGTGAGGTTGGCGCTCTGGTTGTGTGCGTCCAGGCGTTGATTGAGGGCCACGGCGGGTGCCTGCAGCACGCTTTCTGGCAACTCCAGCAAAACCTGCCACGGCGCTGCATCAGGGATTGGCGTGAAGGGGTGGGCCACGCGCAGCAGGCCGTCGGCTACCGCCTTGTCCATGGGCTGGCCGAGCGCGCTGTCGTCGCGGCTGTTGCCTGCCAGCAGGCCGGCAGCGCTGGCGATACTCACCTGGCCCTGGCCATCGAACAGTTCGCGGCGGCCCTCCACGCTCAGTTGCTGGAGGTTGGCAAGGCCAATGTCCAGGCCGACCACGCCGATCACCTTGCCGTGCTCCAGCAGCGGCAGGGCGATGCTGGTCATCAGCACCTGGCGGCCGTTGACGTCGTCCAGATACGGCTCGAGCATGCACGTTTTGGCGGTGTCCTGCGGGCAGGTCAGCCAGCGGTTCTTCGCCGCGCCGTTGCTGCCGATGCTGGCATCGCCGAGCATCGATTCCGGCATGGCCTCACGTTCCAGTGCGCCGTGGCTTGGCTGCGACCAGTACAACGAGAAACGCCCGCTGTCGTTGCTGCCTGCGGCATCCTGGCCGACGAACTGGCTGTCCTGCTGGTCCAGCGCGTTGGGCTGGAATACGAGGTACAGGCCTATCACGTCCGGGTTGCCGGCCAGGCTGGCATGCGCCTGGCGGGTCAGCTCGGCGCGCAGGTCACTGCCGCCACGGTCCTTCAGTACCTGTACCAGGCGGGCAAAGCCATTGCCGTACTGGTAAGCGTCCATGAAGTAGCGCTGGATACGCAGGGCCTGGGTTTCAGCGTGGGCCTGCAGGCGCTGGCGGGCGCTGCTGTCGAGCATGGCGGTGTTGGCCTGGTTGACCAGCGCGGCACTGCGTTGTGCCTGGGTCAGCGAAGTGGCCACCAGCAAGGCGACGATGGCCAGCAGGCACAAGCCGGCGAGCAGGGTGATCTTCCATTGGATGGAGAGGCGACGCAGCGGCATGAGGGCTTTCCTTTTCGAACAAGTACAACGCCCGCAGTCAGGCGCGGGCGTTGTTGGCAGCGTGGGTCATTCGGCGACGTAGTTGGGCGGTGCCGACCGGAAGGCTTTGGTCAGCCAGCCCAGGTAGATCAGCCCGAGCGCAGCCCAGATGCCGCCAAACATCAGCGAATGCGCATTCAGGTCCAGCCACAGCGAGACGATGATGCAGAAGCCGACGGTAGGCAGTACCAGGTATTTCAGCTGGTTGGCCAGGCCTTTGCGGTTGCCTTCGCGCAGGTAGCAGTGGTTGATCACCGACAGGTTGACGAAGCTGAACGCGACCAGGGCGCCGAAGTTGATGATCGAGGTGGCGGTCACCAGGTCGAAGAAGATTGCCGACAGCGAAATCAGCCCCACTACCGCAATGTTCAGCACGGGTGTCTTGTAGCGTGAATGCAGGCGGGCGAAGACGCTGGCCGGGATCACGTTGTCGCGGCCCATCACGTACAGCAGGCGCGACACGCTGGTTTGCGAGGCCAGGCCAGAGGCGATGGTGTTGATCACGGTGCAGGCGATAAAAATCGACTGGAACAGTTTGCCACCCACGTACAGGGCGATTTCCGGCAGGGCCGCTTCATGGTCGTGGAAGCGCGCCATGGTCGGGAAATAAGCCTGGATGAAGTACGACACGGTGATGAACACCACGCCGCCGATCAGCGCAGTGAGGAAAATGGCACGTGGGATGGTCTTGCTCGGGTCACGGGTTTCCTCGGACAGGCAGGTAACCGCGTCAAACCCCAGGAACGAGAAGCACAGGATGGTCGCGCCAGCGGCCAGGGCGCTGAACTGGGTCTGGCTGTCGCCGAAGGGGACCAGGCTCCAGGCGGTACCCAGCCCTTCACCGTGGTCCAGGCCGCGCACGCACAGGTAGATGAACACCGCGATGATGGCTACCTGCACACCCACGAACAACAGGTTGAAGTGCGCCACCAGGTTCACGCTGCGCATGTTGATCAGGCTGATCAGGGTGACGAAACCGGCCACCCACAGCCACTCTGGTACTTCCGGGAACATGGCCGAGAGGTAAAGCTTGGCCAGCAACGCGTTGACCATCGGCAGCAGCAGGTAATCCAGCAGCGACGACCAGCCGACCAGGAAGCCTACATGCGGGTTGATGGCGCGTTGGGTGTAGGTGTAGGCCGAGCCCGACTGCGGGAAGCGCTTTACCAGGGTGCCGTAGCTCACGGCGGTGAACAGGATGCCGGCCAGCGCCAGGATGTAGGCGCTGGGTACGTGGCCGGCGGTAATCCCGCTGACGATGCCGAAGGTGTCGAACACGGTCATCGGCGTCAGGTAGGCCAGGCCGATGATGATCACATGCCAGAGACGCAGGGTTTTGCGAAGTTGGCCGTTGCCGGTAGCGCTGTGGTCATGCTGCATGCTGGCATGGCTCCTGCGGCTGGGCGTAAACGGCGGGCACGGTGTATTGCGCATGCGTCAAGGGCGAGCGGGTGGGCTCCATGTTGTTCACCTTTTATGTTGGAGCGGCGGAAGGCGCGGGGGACGCGCAAAGTGGTGAAAATAAAAAACGATGGGTAGGTGGGTGTCAAGTTAAACATGACAAGATGTTACTGAATTGAAACATTTATCGATTTAAAGGCTGTTTTGTTCGGTTTTTGCGCAGTTTTTTGCGATTTTGATCAACTTGAATGTTCGTAAAAATTAACGATTGGGCAGCGTCGTTGGGCTGGGTGTCAGACGCTTCCCAAAAATGCCATTTCTCGATCCGCACCCGCCTGTGTCACCTGTTGCAGTGGTAATCTTCGCTGCGCGGCCTTTGGTCGCCCAACAAGCCCTTACGGACAGCATTCGGTTCTATTCATGAAGAAATCAGTTGGCATCCTTTCCGGCCTGGCTATCGCCATTGCCGTCGCAACCACCGCTGGCGCCTGGTACACCGGCAAGCAGCTGCCGGCCGAGCTGGACAATGCCCTTGCCCGCAGTAACGCCGAGCTGAAGAAAGCCCTGGTGACCACTGGTGGCAGCATGAGCATCGAGCGGGTGTCGCTGGAGCAGCATTTCTTCAGCAGTACCGCCCAGTACCGCCTGAAGGCACGCGACATCAATGTGGGTGACGGCGAGGTGTTGAGTTTCGACGTGGGCGTGACCGACCAGATCGAGCACGGCCCGTTCCCCTGGTCGCGGGTCAAGGCGTTCAAGCTGATGCCGGTGCTGGCGGTCAGCAACAGTAGTTTGCAAAAGGACGAAGCCACCGCAGCGTGGTTTGCCGCAGCGGGTGAGCAGGCGCCGGTCAGCGCCCAAACCAGCCTGGGCTACGGCGGTAATGTGGTCAGCCAGGTGCGGCTGGCGCCGGTCAAGCTCGACGAAGCGGACGGCAACAGCCTCGACTTCTCGGGTATGCAGCTGGAGGTCAGTGGCGACAAGGAAGGCAAGGCATCCAGATTCCACGGCCAGGCCGACCGCTTTGTGATGAAACTGGTGCGTGACGACCAGCCGCCTGCCACGTTCGAGCTCAAAGGCCTGAAGCTTGGCGGTAACCTGACAGCCACCGCGCACGACGCCATCTATGTCGGTAATGCCGACCTGGTGCTGGCTGAAACCAAGGTCACTCTGGGGCCCAAACAGCAGGTGCTGCTGATCAAGGGCTTTGAGCAAAATGCCCTGCAGACCCTTGATGGCCCGGATACCGTGGGCGGTCGCGTGGAGTACAAGGTTGGCGACATCACCTGGGATGGTCGTGCAGTGGGTAAGGCACAGATGGCGGTGAGCATTACCTCGGTCAATGCACCGGCGCTGCAGGCATTGTCGAAGTGGTACCAGGCGCATCTGCCGGAATTTGAAGCTGCCTCTGCTGCGGGCCAACCCGTGCCGCAGATCCAGATGGATGACGCGGAAAAGGCAAGGTTCCAAGGGGATCTGAAGCAACTGCTGGCGGCAAAACCGAAGGTGGCGATAGAAAACCTGTCGTTCAAGACCGCAAATGGCGAGAGCCGCTTCAACCTGTCGATGGACTTTGCTGCCCCGGTCAGTTTCGACCTGCCGCCGGACCAGCTGAGCAAGCAGATGATCACCGAGGTGAAGAGCAAGCTCTCGTTGTCCAAGCCGATGATGGGTGACCTGGCGACCTTGCAGGCCCTGCTGGAGGGTCAGACTGACGCTCAGGCTATTGCCATGCAGTCGAGTCAGGCGGGGGAGATGGTTGGCATGATGGCGCTGCAGAGTGGCATGGCGACTGTCGAAGGTAATGATGTGGTGAGCAGCCTGCACTATGCCGATGGCATGGTTGACTTCAACGGCAGGAAAATGACCGTGGAAGAGTTCGCCATGCTGATGGCGGCGCACCTGGCTGCGTTGTCGCCGCAGGGTTGATCGCCACCCTGTACTGGCCTCTTCGCGGGTAAACCCGCGAAAGGGCTGGTGCAGCCAACACAAAAACCACTTTAGAATTCGCTGGATTGTCTGTAGCCTTCGGCCTCCGATAATAATCCGTGCCCGCAGAGGGCCGTGGCGGGCAGTATGCCGTCCGGCACCCTTAGCCGATCTGTCAGGGCCGGGTGATACACTCGATTTGACGCGCACGCGCGCCTGCAGGTCCAGCGATCATGACCCAGATTTCCGAACGCCTGTTGGTTCAGGCCCACCTCGACGCCAAGCAGCCCAACCCGCTGACAGCCGAGCAGGAGGCCGAATACCGTGCGGCCATCGCTGCCGAGCTCAAGGCCCAGAACGCAGTGCTGGTTGCCCACTATTACTGCGACCCGGTCATCCAGGCGCTGGCTGAAGAAACCGGCGGCTGCGTGTCCGACTCGCTGGAAATGGCCCGCTTCGGCAAGAACCACCCGGCCGAGACCGTGATCGTGGCTGGCGTGCGTTTCATGGGCGAAACGGCAAAAATCCTCACCCCGGAAAAGCGCGTGCTGATGCCGACCCTGGAGGCGACCTGCTCGCTCGACCTGGGTTGCCCGGTGGAAGAGTTTTCTGCGTTCTGCGACCAGCATCCTGAACGCACCGTGGTGGTTTACGCCAACACGTCCGCCGCCGTGAAGGCCCGTGCTGACTGGGTCGTGACCTCAAGCTGCGCTCTGGAAATTGTCGAGAGCCTGATGGATAACGGCGAGACCATCATCTGGGGGCCGGACCAGCACCTGGGCCGTTACATCCAGAAGCAGACCGGTGCCGACATGCTGCTGTGGGACGGTGCCTGCATCGTTCACGAAGAATTCAAATCGCGTCAGCTGGCCGACATGAAGGCGCTGTACCCGGACGCCGCGATCCTGGTGCACCCTGAGTCGCCGGAAGCGGTCATCGAACTGGCCGACGCAGTGGGCTCTACCAGCCAGCTAATCAAGGCAGCGCAGACCCTGCCGAACAAGACCTTCATCGTCGCCACCGATCGTGGCATCTTCTACAAGATGCAGCAGCTGTGCCCGGACAAGGAATTCGTCGAAGCGCCTACTGCCGGCAATGGCGCGGCCTGCCGCAGTTGCGCGCACTGCCCGTGGATGGCGATGAATACCCTGGAGCGCGTGCTGCACTGCTTGCGTAATGGCGGTGATGAGATTTTCGTCGACCCGGCGCTGGTGCCCAAGGCGATCAAACCGTTGAACCGAATGCTGGACTTTACCCAGGCTGCAAGGCTGAAACTGTCCGGTAACGCCTGACGACAGACCGCGTCGTCTTCTTCGCGGGCTCGCCCGCTCTCACAGATACAGCGCCGCGCTCGCAGGCGGTGCAATCCCTGTGGGAGCGGGCGAGCCCGCGAAAGGGCCCTCAGCGCCCCATCATTTCCCGAACCATGCGTTGCTGCTCCATGATCTCGCGCTGGCGCTGGTCAATCTGCGAAGCCAGCGGGAAGTTGCTGCCCGACCGGCGTTTGGCGTAATCCAGTTGCTGGATCGCCTGGTCAAAGTCCCCCACCAGGGTGAAATACTCGGCCCGTGCGCGGTGCAGGCCAATGGTATTGCCCGACAAGCCCCGCACTTCAGCCATGTCGTACCACACGTCCGGGTCATCCGGCCGGCTCTTGACCAGTTCGTTCAGCACCTTCTCCGCTTCGGCAGGCTTGTTCTGCTTCACCAGCAAATCGGCGCGGACCTGTTTCAGGGGGTAGTTGCCCGGGTACAGCCCCTGCATCCGCTCGGCCCGCTGCTGCGCGTCGGCCAGGCGATTGTTGGTGATGTCCAAGTCGATCTGCGCCAGGTTGTAGGTGATGTCGTTGGGTGCCTTGGCCAGTAGCGGCTTGAGCATTTCACGTGCTTCGTTCAGCTGCCCGCCTTTGATCTGAGCCAAGGCCAGGCCGTAACGCGCGGCGTCCAGCTTCGGGTCTTCGTCCAGCTGGGCACGGAAACGCTTGGCCGCAAGCCCCGGTGTACCTTCGTAGGTCAGCGCCACCCGGGCGCGAATCAGCTGGTAGCGCATGCTGTCTTCAATGCCGCCCTTGGGCGCCTGGTCGGCCCGGTTGCGGGTATCGGCGATACGGGATTCGGTCACCGGGTGGGTCAGCAGGAACTCAGGCGGCTTGGCGTCATAGCGGTACTGGCGTGCCAGGCGCTCGAACATGGTCGGCATGTTGCGCGGGTCGTAGCCGGCCTTTTCCAGGTTCTGGATACCGATACGGTCGGCTTCCTGTTCGTTCTGGCGCGAGAAGCGGCGCTGTTCCTGGATTGCCGCCGCCTGGGTACCGGCAATCATGCCGATGCCCGCATCGCCGGCGCCACCGGCAGCCAGCACGATACCGGCCAGCAACGCCGCCATCATCGGCAGCTGCATGCGCTGCTGCGCCTCGACGCCTCGGGCGAAGTGGCGCTGCGACAAGTGTGCCAGTTCGTGCGCCAGTACCGAGGCGTACTCGCCTTCGGTCTGGGCGTTGAGGAACAGCCCGCCGTTGACCCCGACAATGCCACCCGGGGCGGCAAAGGCGTTTAGCTCGCGGCTGTCGATCAAGATGAATTCCAGGCGCCGGTCCTGCAGCTGGCTGGTTTCGGCCAGTTTGTACACGCTGGTTTCGACATAGTCCTTGAGCTGTGGGTCGTTCAGCTGGTTGACCTGGCCACGCAGCAGGCTCAGCCAGGCGCGGCCCAGTTGGTGCTCCTGTTGCGGCGAAACGATCGCGGAACTGGCGTCACCCAGTGATGGCAGGTCGTCAGCATGGCCGGGAAGGGCCATCAGGCAGGCCAGCGTCAGCAGGGTAGGGCGCAGTAGATTCATGCATGAAGCTCGCGTCGGTCAAAGATACCTACTGTAGCGGGCTCACACGTTGGCGACCAGTGGCGCTATCCTAGCCGACCCTGTCAGCAAGCAGTCTGGCAACGCTTTTGGAGACCCTGCGATGAGTGACACCCTGACCTGCGATGCCGAACTGGACGCCAGCGGGCTGAATTGCCCTTTACCGCTGCTCAAAGCCAAGATGGAGCTCAACCGCCTTGCCAGTGGCGCGGTACTCAAGGTGATCGCCACGGATGCCGGGTCGCAGCGTGACTTTCGCACTTTCGCCCAGTTGGCCGGTCATACCCTGCTGCGGGAAACGGCCGAGGCCGGCACCTATACGTACTGGCTGCGCAAGGCCTGAGTCTTTACCAAGGATCGTCAATGTTCAAAGTGCTTCGCGACTGGATGCAGCGCTACTTCTCCGATGAAGAAGCAGTGGTGCTGGCGGTCCTTCTGTTTCTGGCTTTCACGGCCGTTCTCACCTTGGGCGGCATGCTCGCGCCCGTGCTGGCGGGTATGGTGCTGGCGTTCTTGATGCAGGGCCTGGTCAACGCCCTGGAGCGTGTGCGGGTACCGACGCGGCTGGCGGTAATGTTGGTGTTCGCCCTGTTCATGGGCGCGCTGGCGCTGTTCATGCTCGTGCTGGTGCCGCTGCTGTGGCACCAGCTTATTACCCTGTTCAACGAGCTGCCGGGCATGCTCGGCAAGTGGCAGTCGCTGTTGCTGCTGCTGCCCGAGCGCTACCCGCATCTGGTATCGGACGAGCAGGTGCTGCATGCCATCGAGTCGGTGCGTGGCGAAATCGGCAAGTTTGGCCAGTGGGCGCTGACCTTCTCGCTGTCGAGCCTGCCGTTGCTGGTCAATGCCATGATCTATTTGGTGCTGGTGCCGATCCTGGTGTTCTTCTTCCTCAAGGACCGCGAACTGATCGGGCGCTGGGTGAGCGGCTATCTGCCGCGCCAGCGCACCCTGCTGAACCGGGTGGGCAGCGAGATGAACCGGCAGATCGCCAACTACATCCGTGGCAAGGGCATCGAAATTCTGATTTGCGGTATTGCCACCTACATTGCCTTCATCAGCCTGGGGCTCAACTACGCCGCACTGCTGGCGCTGCTGGTGGGGCTGTCGGTGGTGGTGCCCTACGTGGGGGCGGTGGTGGTGACGGTGCCGGTGACGCTGATTGCGCTGTTCCAGTGGGGCTGGGGCGACCAGTTCATCTACCTGATGACGGTGTACGCGATCATCCAGGCGCTGGATGGCAACGTGCTGGTACCGCTGCTGTTCTCCGAGGCGGTAAGCCTGCACCCGGTGGCGATCATTTGCGCGGTACTGCTGTTCGGCGGGTTGTGGGGGTTCTGGGGGATTTTCTTCGCCATCCCGCTGGCGACTCTGATCAAGGCCGTGCTGGATGCCTGGCCGCGGCAGGAGCCTAGCGTTTCACCGATGCTTTGATGTGATTGGGGCCGCGTTGCGGCCCCAAACGATCTCAAGCCTTGTTCAGCGCTTGGGCTGCTGCCAACACGGCATCCACATGCCCAGGCACTTTCACCCCACGCCATTCCTGGCGCAGTACACCCTTCTTGTCGATCAGGAAGGTGCTGCGGTCAACGCCCATGTATTCCTTGCCGTACAGCTTCTTCAGCTTGATCACGTCGAACAGCTGGCACAGGGCTTCGTCCTTGTCGCTGATCAGCTCGAACGGGAAGCCTTGCTTGGCCTTGAAGTTCTCGTGCGACTTCATGCCATCGCGCGACACGCCGAACACCACGGTGTTGGCGGCGGCGAAGGCGTCATACTGGTCGCGGAACCCCTGGCCTTCTGTGGTGCAGCCCGGCGTGCTGTCCTTCGGGTAGAAGTAAACCACCACTTGCTGGCCCTTGAGTTCGGCCAGGCTGACGGTTTGCCCGCTGGTGGCCTGGGCCTGGAAGTCGGCAACAGGTTGGTCGAGTGCTACAGCCATGGTGATTTCCTTACATGGGGTTCTGTGGGCGCCAAGGTTCGATCAGCGCGTCCAGGTTCAGCGCATCGGCAAAGTCCAGAAACTGGTCACGCAACCAGCTGATTTGCGTGCCGGCTGGCAGGATCACGGTGAACTGGGCGTTGAGCATGCTGCTGCCGGTCTGCGGGGCCAGGTAGGTGTCGCAGGTCATGGCTTCCAGCTCGACGCGGTGGTCGAGGAAGAACTGGCACAGCTCGTTGATGATGTCCGGGCGGTAGGCGGCGCTGACGTAGGCCACGTACGGCAGGGCCTGCGGGCGCACTTCCTGGTCGGCGCTGCGCACCACGTCCAGGGTCAGGCCATGTTTTTTGCCCAGGCCCGGCAGGGTGGACTCCAGGCGCGCCAGGGCGTCCCAGCTGCCGCCCACTTGCAGCACCAGGGCGCTGGTCTCGCCGTGGCGGCTCAGGCGCGAGGTGACCACCGCGCAGCGGTTTTCGAAGGCAGCGCGGCTGAGGACGTTGGCCAGTTCCATGGGGTTTGGGCCCAGGGCACTGATGACAAGGAATTGTTCGCGGACGGTGGGGGTGGACATGCAGCGTTCCTAAAGCGATGAGCGGTCGGTACAGGACGGGCGAAAGCCTCCTGTCGGCAGGGCCCGGGGCTCGCATGCGAGGTCGTGGACGCTGGCGGGGAGCAAGGTCGACGGCCCGGCGGGCCGCGCTGCACCGATCAAAGGATCAAGGGTAGCGAAATAAGGCGCCGAGGGGAATGCTCCGCCTGCCTGCTTCGCTTGTGCAAGGCCGATGCCCCCAGTACCATTACGGCTCTCTTTTTCCGGCAGGAGCAGTTACATGATTGCGGGCAGTATGGTGGCATTGGTCACACCCATGGATGCACAAGGGCGTGTGGACTGGGGCAGCCTCGACAAACTTGTAGACTTCCACCTGGAAAACGGCACCCATGCGATCGTCGCTGTCGGCACCACTGGTGAGTCCGCCACGCTGGATGTCGAAGAACACATCCTGGTCATCAAGCACGTGGTCGAGCGCGTCAAGCGCAGCAACAAACCGATCCCGGTCATCGCCGGCACCGGTGCCAACTCCACTGCCGAAGCCGTGCACCTGACCCAGAACGCCAAAAATGCCGGCGCCGACGCCTGCCTGCTGGTGGTACCGTACTACAACAAGCCGACGCAAGAAGGCCTGTACCAGCACTTCAAGCACATCGCCGAAGCCGTCGAGATTCCGCAGATCCTCTACAACGTACCCGGCCGCACCTCCTGCGACATGCAGGCCGAGACCGTGATCCGCCTGTCGACCGTGCCGAATATCATCGGCATCAAGGAAGCCACCGGCGACCTGGTCCGCGCCAAGGCCATCCTCGATGGCGTCAGCAAGGACTTCATCGTCCTGTCCGGCGATGACCCGACTGCCGTCGAGCTGATCCTGATGGGCGGCAAGGGCAACATTTCTGTTACCGCCAACGTCGCCCCGCGCGAAATGGCCGATCTGTGCGAGGCCGCCCTTGAGGGCAATGCCGAGAAGGCCCGCGCAATCAACGAAAAACTCATGCCGCTGCACAAAGACCTGTTCTGCGAAGCCAACCCGATCCCGGTGAAATGGGCGCTCGTCGAAATGGGCCTGATGCAAAAGGGTATTCGCCTGCCACTGACCTGGCTGAGCGAAGGCTGCCACGAAAAAGTCCGTACTGCCTTGCGCCAGTCCGGCGTACTGGTTTAAGAGGAAGTACACCGCATGAAGCGACTGGCTGGTCTTTCCGCCCTTGCCCTGATTATCTCCAGCACCAGTGGGTGTGGCTGGCTGTGGGGCGAGGATGGCTATTTCCGCGACCGCGGCAGCGACTACCTGCAGGCGCACCCGACTGCGCCGATGCAGCTGCCGCCGGACGCCAGCAACGTCAAGCGCCTTGACCCGCTGCTGCCCATTCCGCGTAACGTCGCCGACGATCACGTCACGGGCGAGTTCGAAGTGCCGCGCCCGCAACCCATGACTGGCGGTGCCGCCCAGGTCACCGACTACAGCCTGCAACGCAGCGGCAGCAGCCGTTGGGTGCTGGCCCAGCACTCGCCAGCCGAAGTGTGGCCGGTGGCTCGCCAGTTCTTCGAGGACAACGGCTTCCGCATCGCTGAAGAGCGCCCGCAGACCGGTGAGTTCAACACCACCTGGCAGCGTTTCGACGAGTTGTCGGCATCGCTTGGCCAGCGCCTGGCGAGCACCGCCAGCAGCGGTGACAGCGAAGTGCGCGTACGTGTGCGCATGGAGCCGGGCGTGCAGCGCAACACCTCCGAGGTGTATGTGGTTAGCGTCGAGCGCCCGGCCGGCAGCACCGCCGAGCCTGACTTCCCGTCCACCTCCAGCAACACGGGCGCCGATGCCCTGCTGGTCGACGAAATGCTTGCCAGCATGAACCGCAGCGCCGAGAAAGGCGGTTCGGTATCGCTCCTGGCTGCGCGCGATTTCGACGCGCCAAGCCGCGTCAGCCTGAGCGAAGACGGCAGCGGCAACCCGGTGCTGTACCTGGGTTCCGACCTGGACCGTGCCTGGTCTGGCGTAGGCCGTGCCCTGGAGCAGGGGGGCGAGTGGCGTGTTGAAGACATCAACCGCAGCCTGGGCCTGTACTACATCAACCTGTCGGAAAAACCGGACGACAAGCAGAACCAGCCTGGCTTCTTCAGCCGCATGTTCGGCAGCGAGCCAACCAAGGAAGAGCGTGAAGCCCGTGCCGAGCGCTATCAGGTTCGCCTGAGCAAGGTGGGTGAGAGCGTGCAGGTCACAGTCGAGAAAAACATCAACACCGTGGCCCCGGCCGATGTTGCCCGCCGCGTGCTGAGCGCCATTCAGGACCACCTGGGCTAAGTGCGCTTCGCGGTACTCGGAAGCGGCAGCCAAGGGAACGGCACGCTGATCGCCAGTGGTGACACGTTCATCCTGGTCGATTGCGGCTTTTCCCTGCGCGAAACCGAGCGGCGCCTGGCGCTGCTCGGTGTGTCGGCGGCTCAGCTCAGTGCGGTGCTGGTGACCCACGAACATGCCGACCACGTGCATGGGGTGGGCTTGCTGTCGCGGCGCTACAATGTACCGGTCTACCTCAGCCAAGGCACGCTGCGCGGTATGCGCAGGCCGGTGGAGGTGGCCGGTTTTCTCGCTTGTGGCCAAAGCCTGCGTATCGGCAGCCTGGAAGTGACCGCCGCGCGGGTCGAGCATGATGCCTACGAGCCGTTGCAATACGTCATCAGCGATGGCCAGCGGCGCTTCGGCATGCTGACCGACCTGGGCTCTTATGACGCGCTGTTGCTGGAGCGTTACCAGGGCCTGGATGCATTGCTGATCGAGGCCAACCACTGCCGCGACCTGCTGGCACGCGGTCACTACCCGGCCTTCTTGAAGCAGCGGGTGGGTGGCATGCAAGGGCATTTGAACAATCACCAGGCCGCGCGCCTGGTGCACGAGTTGGGCTGGAACAACCTGCAGCACCTGGTGCTGGCCCACCTCAGCAGCAAGAACAACCTGCCACACTTGGCCCGCCAGTGCTTCGTCGACACCCTAGGGTGCGACCCGGACTGGCTCCAGGTGGCGAATCAGGAACACGGGCTCGACTGGCGCGAAATCGCCTAGCCCAACACCTCAAGCAAGCGGAGCCCAATCATGGAAAAACGCGACGAACTCTACCGCGGCAAGGCCAAATCGGTTTACAAGACCGACGACGCCGACCGCTTGATCCTGCTGTTCCGTAACGACACCTCGGCGTTCGACGGCAAGCGCATCGAACAACTCGACCGCAAAGGCATGGTGAACAACAAGTTCAACGCCTTCATCATGCAGAAGCTGGAAGAAGCCGGCGTGCCGACCCAGTTCGACAAGCTGCTGGGCGACAACGAGTGCCTGGTGAAGAAGCTGGACATGATCCCGGTCGAATGCGTAGTGCGTAACTACGCTGCCGGCAGCCTGGTCAAGCGCCTGGGCGTGGAGGAGGGCATCAAGCTGGAGCCGTCCACCTTCGAGCTGTTCCTGAAGAACGACGAGAAGGGCGACCCCTTCATCAACGAATCCCACGTTGTCGCGTTCGGCTGGGGCACCGCCGAGCAGCTGGTCGAAATGAAGAAGCTGTCGCTGAAAGTCAACGAAGTGCTGAGCAAGCTGTTCGATGACGCCGGCCTGCTGCTGGTCGACTTCAAGCTGGAGTTCGGTGTCTTCCACGGCCAGATCGTGCTGGGCGACGAGTTCAGCCCGGACGGCTGCCGCCTGTGGGACAAAGAAACCCGCAAGAAGATGGACAAGGACCGCTTCCGCCAGGGCCTGGGCGACGTGATCGAAGCCTACGAAGAAGTTGCCAAGCGCCTGGGCGTGCCGCTGTAAGCGGCGCGTTCACGCAAGCGCCTGATACCACGCGATTTTTTTGAAAAAAAGGTTTGCGTTTTAAAAAAACGCTGGTAAGATGCGCGGCATTGGAGAGATGCCGGAGTGGTCGAACGGGACGGATTCGAAATCCGTTGTACTGGCAACAGTACCTAGGGTTCAAATCCCTATCTCTCCGCCATACGCGAAGTAGCCGAAGCCCCCGAAAACGTTGATGTTTTCGGGGGCTTCGTCGTTTTCGAGCAGATGTTTAGGGCAGATTTAGGGCATAATTTGGCCTCGATAGGCCGCGTTGGACCTTGTCAGTCCAAGACGCCGGGTCGTTTCTTGGGGAGGCTGGCTGGGCGGTTCACTTATGGAGGAGGGCTGCCCTGCGGTGGTAGCAAAATTGTATGATGTGGAAAGATATCGGCATCGGTGTTTTATTTGGTCTCTTCTTCGCGTTTCAATTGGTCTTGTTTTTTTTTGCGTTCTACCCGCCAGCCACCAGCCTCGTTGACCAGGTGTTAATTTCATATTCTAAGGATGTAGTGGGCCCAATTTTTACAGGTCTCGGCGGTGCAATGCTTGGTGCTTTCGCTGCTTACGCATTTCAAAAGAATTCCGAGGTAACTAGAGAATTTAATGATTCGCTTAGGGTTTTGCGGATAGTCAAATTTCAACTTTTACATAAGTTGAGTGAGCTGGTATCTGTAAAAAAACTTCGCTGCTTCCTTTTGATGATAATCAATTTCGTTTTCTTGCAATCGAACCTCTGCCCGAGTCTCCAGGAATTCGGGACTTCGTAGATAATAAAATATTGGACTTGCTCGCTAACGAGAAAGCGGCCAAAGCTATAGAATCAATTCTGCTAGGCGATCAACGTTACTTTGCATGGCGCGGTTGAGCCTGGAAGATTGTTAGCGCTGTACAGAATTAGCGAATTGAGTGTTACGGTTATTGATGAGGCTATACAAACATTAGACTTGGCATTGACTGAGATAGGTGGCGCCTTGGATAAAAAATTTTCAATCAATGGCGCCTCTAGTTTCAAATATGAAAAAATTGATCCGACGTTGTTTGATTCGCTTAAGAAGCCTTACTTTTCGTTTGATGAGTTTGAAGCGCTTGTAGAGCGTATCAGGCAGGGTCGAAAGTGATCATTTTTTTGGATTGCTAAGATGATCTCAAATCCCATCATCTTGGATACAATATCTGCCATGCTCTTAGTATCTTTAGAAATCCAGCGGCCGTAGTGTTTGCGCACCATGGTCGGCCCAGATCGCAATCGTCATGCGAGCGCGTCCGGTAGGGGTATTCACCATGTTCCGTCATTCCCTTGAAATTAGAAGGCGGGCGGTGGAGCAGGCACACCGCCCTGAAGATGCAGGTTCGAAGCTACTGGTTGACCAGTGCCAGCTCTGCATCGGGGTAGCGCGCGCCGCTGATTGGCGCTGCCGCGAATACACGATCGATGGCGGACAGGTCGCTGGCGCTCAGCACTACCTGCGTAGCGCCTACGTTGTCTTCCAGGTGCGCCAGTTTGCGTACTCCCGGAATCGGCACAATGTGCTCACCCTGGCTGAGCAGCCAGGCCAGCGACAACTGCGCAAGGCTGCAGCCTTTTTGCGTTGCCAGCGTCTGCAACTGCTGCAAGACCGTCAGGTTGTCTTGCAGGGCCTGCTCCTGGAAGCGTGGCAGGGTCTTGCGAAAGTCGTCTTCGGCCAAGGTCTGCGCGGTCTTGATGGCCCCGGTCAGAAAGCCGCGCCCCAGCGGGCTGTAAGGCACAAAACCCACCCCCAGGCGTTTGCACAGCGCCAACATGCCGGCCTCCGGTTCCCTGGACCACAGCGAATACTCGCTTTGTACTGCCGCGATGGGGTGCACAGCGTGGGCACGCTCCAGCGTTTCGGTGGAGACTTCGGACAACCCGATAAAGCGGACTTTGCCATAGGCCACCAGCTCCGACAGGGTGCCGACGACATCTTCGATGGGCACGGCAGGGTCGACGCGGTGCTGGTACAACAGGTCGATGGTTTCGATGCCCAGGCGCTGCAACGAGGCATCCACGGCCTGGCGAATGTGCACGGGGCGGCTGTCAACGCCAGCCATGCGGCTCAGGCCGCTGCCGTGAGGGAGGATCTTGAAGCCAAATTTGGTGGCGATCTGAACTTTCGACCTGATAGGCTTTATCGCTTTTCCAAGGAGTTCTTCATTGGTATAGGGACCATACACTTCGGCGGTATCCAGAAATGTGATGCCCCGTTCCACCGCTTGGTGAATGGTGTTTATCGACTCCTGCTCGGGAGCGCCGCCGTAGGCGAAGCTCATGCCCATACACCCAAGGCCCAATTCCGAAACGTTCAGTCCTTCCTTGCCCAATACACGTCTTTTCACGCCCAAGCCCCCTGTAAGTGGTTGATGCGTAAACCTTAACGTACGGTTAAACGGGCAAGAACTGAAATTCCCGGGCATGCCTCAGTGAAAAAAAATCATCAATCCCATGCTTGCTGACATCAATGAACTGATCAATTTTCTGGCCGTCGCCAAGCACCGCAGCTTTCGCAAGGCTGCCGAAGAGCGCAACGTTACACCTTCCACCCTCAGCCACTCGATGCGTACGCTGGAAGACCGCCTCGGGGTCAAATTACTAAATCGCACGACCCGCAGTGTAGTGCTGACCGAGGCCGGTGGCTTGCTGTTTGGGAAAGTCGAGCCCATTTTGCGTCACTTGTCACAAACCCTGGATGAGGTGCATGCGTTCACCGCTTCGGTCAAAGGCACCTTGCGCCTGAACGTGCCGCGCCCAGGCGGCCGTGTATTGATCGAACCGATCATCAACGGGTTTCTGGCGCAATACCCGGATGTCCAGATTGAGATGGTCAGCGATGACAGCATCATCGACATCGTCGACAAGGGCTTCGATGCCGGCTTGCGTTTTGGCGGGAGTGTGGCGCTGGACATGATTGCTATCCCCATTGGCCCGCCTCAACGCTTCGCGGTGGTGGCTTCGCCGGCCTTCATCGAAGCCCATGGCCGCCCGGCCAGCCCTGAAGCCCTGCGCCAGTTTCCGTGCATTGGCAGGCGCTTTCCCAGCGGCGTGCTGTATGGCTGGGAGTTCCAGCACCGCGACGCGTTCATGACCGTGCGCGTACAGGGGCCGCTAACGCTGGATGACGACGAGTTGATGATCCGTTCGGCGATCAGCGGCGTCGGCCTGGCCTACGTGCACCGGACCTATGCCACCGAGCACCTCGAAAGCGGCGCGCTGGTCAGCGTGCTAGAAGAATGGTGTAACCCCATCCCGGGCTACTACCTGTACTATCCCCGCCACCGACACAACTCCGCCGTACTGCGGGTCTTCATTGAGTGGTGCAATCAGTATTACCAGCACCTGGCACCCTGGCGGCCCGAGCTTGCGCCCGAACCACTCAGCGCATTGCCGCCAGCTTGATGCCAAACCCTACCAGGCAAGCCCCTGCCAGCCGCTCGAACAGGTTGGTAATCCGGGGGTTGGCGCGCATGCGTTCGGCCAGCCGGTGCGTCAGTACCACGGCAATCAACCCGTACAGGAACGTCACCACAGCCACCGTCGCGGCCATGAAACCGAAGGTCACCAGCCCCTGGTGCTTCACCGGGTCGATGAACAGCGGGAAGAACGCCATGTAGAACATGATCGCCTTGGGGTTGAGCAGGGTGATCAGCAGGGTCTGGCGCAGGTATTGGCCGTTGTCCATGCGGCTGGTGCGCGGCGCGTCACCCGGTTTGCTCAACAGCATGCGCAGGCCCAGGTAGGCGAGGTACGCGGCGCCGGCCCATTGCACGATGTGGAAGGCTGCAGGGTAGGTGGCCAGCAAGGTGGCGACGCCAGCTACCGCCAGCCACAACAGGACCTGGTCACCGACGATCACCCCACAGGTCGCGGCCAGGCCTGCCTTGATGCCGCCCTTGCCGGTGGCAGTGATCAGGGCAAAATTGCCCGGGCCCGGGATGGCCAGAAGAATGATGAAGGCGATGACGAATGCGCCGTAGTCGGTGACGCCGAGCATGGTGAGCTCCTGTAGAGCAGTGCAAAGGCAGAGTCATGACTATCGTCGCCAACCGCGTGCTTTACAACCTGTTGTTGCACATTCGCAATCCATCATTGCCAAGCGCGACTTGGATCCAATGCCTGTTTTCTGTATCATCCCGCCGCCATCAGACGATGGTCGAAGATGATTCATTTAAAGGACTTAGTAATGAAAAAGCTGTTCAAGGCCACCGTAGCCGTTGCTGTAGTTTCGGGTGTTGCCCTGCTGTCGGGTTGCACTGGCCAGGTTTACAACCAGCCGAAAAACTGCACCTACGACTACCTGTTCCACCCTTCGGTTTCCATCTCCAAGATCATCGGTGGCTGCGGCCCGATCGATAAACTGCCTCAGCAGCAGTAATCTTGGCGGTACCCTGATCGCGACGCTTGCGGCGTGATCCAAGGCCCCCGGTCATGTACATGGCCGGGGGTTTTTTGTTGATGGGCCACTTACCAGCGCAGCGACACTGTTCCCAGCAGGGTTCGCTCTTCACCCCAGTAACAACGGCCGGCGTTGTTGCAGCCTGCCACATACTCTTTGTCGAACAGGTTGCGGGCATTGACCTCGACCGACCAGTTCTCGTCGATGTCATAGCCGACCTTGGCATCCACCAGCGTCACGTCGCCGGTATCCAGCTTGCCGTACAGGCTCGCCGGGGTGTATGCGAAGGTGCTGTCGAAGTGGCGCACGCCGCCGCCGATCTGCAGGCCTTTGAGCAGGCCGTCCCGGAAGCGGTACGTGCTCCACACCGACGCCTGGTTACGGGGTACACCGGTCATCTGGTGGTCTTCGTACAGTGAGCCGGCCACGTCCTTGGTGATGCGCGAATCGGTGTAGGTGTAGGCGGCCGTGAGGTTGAGGTTTTCGCTCAGGTCGCTGTTCAGCTCCAGCTCCACGCCCTTGGCTCGGCTGGCGCCGATCTGGCGGTAGTCACCCACGGTGGAATCGAACAACACGTCGTCCTTCTTGCGCAGGTCGTACACCGACGCTGTGAAGGCGGTGTTCCAGCCTTTGGGCTCGTACTTGATACCCACTTCGTACTGCTCGCTGGTGGTCGGGTCCAGCGGGCCGCTCTTGCTTTCTGTCTGCTGGGTCGGGGCAAAGGCGGTGGAGTAGCTGAAGTACGGCGACAGGCCGTTTTCGAACGGGTACATCACGCCGGTCTGCCAGGTGAACTTGCTGTCCCAGCTGTCCATGTCGGCTTGTGCGTTCAGGGTGCCGGCCTTGTTGCGGAACTGGCTGTTTACCCGGTCCAGGCGCCCGCCCAGCAGCAATACCCAGTTGTCCACCTTGGTTTGCATCTGGCTGTAAAGGCCGTACATGGTCTGTTCAAGCAGGGCGTTCTGCACATGCAGGGGTGTGCTCGGCTTGCCGTTCCACACCGGGTCGAACACGTTGATGGTGCCACCGTTGCCCGCGTCCCAGTCCTGGTTGAATGAGGTGCGGTCCAGGCTTGCCCCCACCAGGAAGGTGTGGTCGAACGCACCTTGGGTGAAGTGGCCTTCGAACTGGTTGTCCAGCGAGTAGGCGATGGACTTGTTGTAGCGGTCGTAGGCCGTGTTGCTCAGGGTGGTACCGAAGCCGCCGTTATTCAGGCTGCCTGGCCACATTTCCTGGCGGTCGATGCGCGATTGCATGTAGCGCGAGTTCTGGCGGAACTGCCAGGTGTCGTTGAAACGGTGGCTGAACGCGTAGCCTAGGCTCCAGGTTTCGCGTTCGAAGTTGTCCCAGTCCGGGTTGCCGGACAACTGGTCCTTGTCGATCTTGCCGTTGGGGTTGTGCAGCAGGGTACCGGCGGCTGGGTAACCAAGCTCCATCAAGGTGCGGTCGCGCTGGTAGGTGGCCAGCACCGTCAGGCTGTTGAAATCGTCGAAGTTCAGGGTCAGGGACGGCGCAAGGTACAGGCGATCATCAGGTTGATGGTCAACCTGGGTATCGGACTTGCGGCCCATCATCACCAGCCGGCCAAGCACATTGCCCTCATCGGTGAGCGGGCCGGACACATCCACGCCCAACTGGCGGCGGTTATGCGAGCCGTAGCTCAGTTGCACTTCGCCGCGCGCTTCGGCAGTAGGCCGCTTGCTGACCAGGTTGACCACGCCGCCGGGGGCGTTTTCGCCATACAGGATCGACGTCGGGCCACGGAATACTTCTACCCGCTCCAGGCCGTAAGGTTCACTGCTGGTGTCGTAGCGGTTGCCCTGCACTCGCAGGCCATCGCGCAACAGGCCGTAGCCATAGTCAGTGGCATTGAAACCACGGATGAAGAACAGGTCACCCGCCTGGCCATCACCGCCAGCAAAGGGCGGGGAGAAAATGCCTGGGACGTAGCCCAGCACTTCGGTGAGGGTTTGCGATTGCTGGTCGTCCATGCGTTGGCGGGTGACTACCGAAACCGAGCGCGGGGTGTCAGCCAGGGCGCTGCTGGTCTTGCTGGCGGTGGCGCTGGATACCGCGCGGTAGCCGCTATCACCCTGGCCGTTGCTGGCGAGCAGGGCTGCGGCGTTGATCGAGGTGGCGTCCAGTTGCAGTGCCGTGCCATCGGCAAGGGGTTGCAGCACGTAGCCGGCGCTACCTTGCGGCACGGCTTGCAGGCCGCTGCCTTGCAGCAGCCGGGCCAGGCCTTGGGCGACGCTGTAGCGGCCTTGCAGCCCAGGGCTGGTCTTGCCGGCGGCCAGTTCGTTACTGCCGGCCAGGTAGATGCCGGCCTGGCTGCTGAACTGGTTGAGTGCGCGGGTGAGCGAGCCGGGGGCGATGTTGAAGCTGGTTTCGGCGCTGGCCGCCTGTTCGGCGTGGGCCAGGCTTGCTGACAGCATCAGCGGTGTGGCGGCACACAGTGAAAGCGGGGCGGCAAGCGCCAGGCGAAGCGCGGGGTGGAAGGGCGTCGGCATGCGGGTCTCTGGAGTCGGTAAGGTGAGTTGGAAGGGCTATGCCGGGTTAACCGAACGAGATTGGAAAAAGGGAACTGGCTTGGCAGATATTTTTACTCCCACAGGAGGGTGTGTAGCGGGTCAGGCAGGCTCGACTGTGACCCACCACGGCGTCAGCCGCTGCACCCGCACTGGCAGTGCCGCTTGCAGTAATTCCAGCGCCCGATCGGTATCGTTGAGCGGAAACGCCCCCATCACTGACAAATTCGCCACCTCTGGGTGCCAGCCCAGATGCCCATGGCGATAGCGCCCGAGCGTTTGCAGCAAGTGCGCCAAGGGCATGTCTTCGGCATTCAGGCGGTGGTGAATCCACGACTCGCCTGCGCTTTGTGCCGGGCGGGTACTGCCGATGCCTTCGGCACTGAAGTCCACCTGCTGGCCGGCCTGGACGATGCAGCGCTCTCCGCTGAGCGCGGTGCTCACCTCCACGGCGCCGGCGTACACATCCAGCCTGGTGTTCTCGCCTTGCTGGCACACCGCAAAGCGGGTTCCCAGCGCCTGCATGCGCCCTTGCGCGGTGTCGACGAAGAAGGGGCGACGCGGGTCGTGGGCGGTTTCCACCAACAGTTCGCCAAAACGCAGTTTCAGCACCCGGCTGAAGGTGGAGAACTCCATGTCCACGGCACTCTGTGCGCCCAGCCACAGCTGGCTGCCATCGGCCAGGCGCGTCTCGCGGATTTCCCCAATGCCCGTGGCCATGTCGGCGCCCCAGCCCGATAAGGGGGCACCGTGCCAGGCCCGCCAGCCCAGTAACGAGCTGGCGCCCAGCACCAGCAGCGACTTGAGCCCGGTGCGCCGGCTGAAGCGGTGTGCGTCGTGCTCACGCAGTGCCCGGCCCGCCGCTGCGCCTTCGCCCTGCAAGGGGGTAAAGCGCTGACCGACACGTTGCACATAGTGCCAGGCCGCCTGATGGTCACTGTGCTGGCCCAGCCAATGCTGCCACTGTGCGCGCAGGTGAGGGCTGACGTTGTCGTCCTGCAACTGCACATACCACCGCGCGGCTTGTTGCAGGCTGGCATGGCTGAGCTTTTGTGCGGATGGGGTCATGGCGTCACTCCACCAGCAACCCGTCGAGTTCGGCTTCAAGAATGGCGCAATGCAGAAACGCCTGGGCCAGGTACTTCTTGATCATGCGTTCGCTCACGCCGATATGCGCAGCAATATCGCGATAGGCCAGGCCATCGATCTGCGCCAGCAGGAATGCCTGGCGCACCTTGCCGGGCAAACGCAGCAACATCGCGTCCACCTCGTGCAGGGTTTCGACAATGATTGCGCGCTGTTCGGGGGAGGGCTGCAATGCCTCGGGCTGCAAGACCAACTGCTGCAACCAGGCCTGTTCCAGCTTCTGCCGCCGCCAGTGGTCCACACACAGGCCGCGAGCGATGGTGGCCAGGTACGAGCGCTCACCGCGTTCACCGTCGAACTGCCTCGGGCGGTTGAGGATGCGCACGAACGTGTCCTGCACCAGGTCGGCAGCATCGCAACGGCTGCCCAGCCGACGGTATAGAAAACCCAGCAACCAGCGTGAATGGCTGTGGTACAGGGTATGGAGCGAGGTGTTCAACTCTGGGATCGAAACCACGGCGGCATCCGGCGCGAGCGCATACTGGTGTAAATGAGAAGTGATCGCGATAGTAGGGGTGCCAGAAAAATACTGCAATCGTCGTAATGCTTGCTGTTATCCCCTGGGACAACCCGTCACCTTGACGCGAGGACCGGCAATTTGTTTGTGCTGGCATTTCATATACAATCAAAAAAACGATTCAGCGTTGTCGGTCAATTCGACAAAAGGCCGAGTCGTTTTCTGGTTCTCTGGCTGCTGAACAATGATCAACAACAAGCCTGCGCTGAAGAACACGCTTTACCTGGGCCAGCCACAGGCCCGCCCTCTGTTCTCCTGACTGGAATTGATCAATGTTCAAGAAAGCTGGCAAGACCTTGCTGGGTCTGGCTGTCGCTGCAAGCTTCATGCAAGCGCACGCCGCAGAAACCAAGAAAGTAGACGTGCTGCTGGTCGGCGGCGGCATCATGAGCTCCACCCTGGCCGTGTGGCTGCATGAGCTGGAGCCAAGCTGGTCGATGGAAATGGTCGAGCGCCTGGACGGCGTGGCCGAAGAAAGCTCCAACGGCTGGAACAACGCCGGTACCGGCCACTCCGCGCTGGCCGAGCTGAACTACACCCCGGAAGACAAAGACGGCAACGTCAACATCGCCAAGGCCATCGAAATCAACGAAGCCTTCCAGATTTCCCGCCAGTTCTGGTCGTGGCAGGTACGCCAGGGCGTGTTGAAGAACCCACACTCGTTCATCAACACCACCCCGCACATGAGCTTCGTGTGGGGCGATGACAACATCAAGTTCCTGAAGAAACGCTACGACGCGCTGCAGGCCAGCCCGCTGTTCCGCCCGATGCAGTACTCCGAGGACCACGCGCAGATCGCCAAGTGGGTCCCGTTGATGATGGAAGGGCGCGACCCGAACCAGAAGCTGGCCGTGACCTGGACGCCGATCGGCACCGACGTGAACTTCGGCGAGATCACCCGCCAGTTCGTTGGCCACCTGCAAACCCAGAAAGGCTTCGACCTGAAGCTGTCCAGCGAAGTGCAGGACATCACCCGCAACAAGGACGGCTCCTGGCACGTCGAGTACAAGAACCTGAAGGACGGTACCGAATCGGCCACCGACGCCAAGTTCCTGTTCATCGGTGCCGGCGGCGGCGCACTGAAGCTGCTGCAGAAGTCGGGCATTCCTGAAGCCAAGGAATACGCAGGCTTCCCGGTGGGCGGCTCGTTCCTGGTGACCGAGAACCCGACCGTGGCCATGCAGCACATGGCCAAGGCCTACGGCATCGCTTCGACTGGCGCACCACCCATGTCGGTACCACACCTGGACACACGCGTGCTGGACGGCAAGCGCGTGATCCTGTTTGGCCCGTTCGCCACCTTCTCGACCAAGTTCCTGAAGAACGGCTCGTACCTGGACCTGCTGAGCAGCACCACCACCCACAACGTGTGGCCAATGACCAAGGTGGGTATCGAGCAGTACCCGCTGGTCGAGTACCTTGCTGGCCAGCTGATGCTGTCGGATGACGACCGCTTCGAAGCCCTGCGCACCTACTTCCCGAACGCCAAGAAAGAAGACTGGCGCCTGTGGCAGGCCGGCCAGCGTGTGCAGATCATCAAGCGTGATGCCGAGAAGGGCGGCGTGCTGAAGCTGGGTACCGAAGTGGTAGCGTCCGAAGACCGCACCATCGCTGGCCTGCTGGGGGCATCGCCAGGCGCCTCGACGGCTGCACCGATCATGCTGAACGTGCTGGAAACCGTGTTCAAGGAGAAGGTCGCTACCCCTGAGTGGCAGGCCAAGATCAAGGAAATCGTGCCAAGCTACGGCACCAAGCTGAACGATTCGGCGGCGGCCACCCAGAAAGAGTGGAACTACACCGCTGAAGTGCTGCAACTGGAGAAACCGCCGGTGATTGACGCCAGCGTCGACTTCGGTGGCGATGTGAGCAAGCCGGTTGAGAGCAAGCCGGAGAACGACATGGCGCTGTAATCGGCCATTGTTGTGAAAGAAGCCACGGGGGAGACCTCGTGGCTTTTTTTTTGCCTTTCACTGTTGCCGAAGAATGCACTCCAGCAACCCGGGAAACCGCTCACCCAGCATTTCGCTACGCAGCGAATTCATGTGGGTTGTTCCCACGTTGCGGGTATGCACCAACCCCGCATCGCGCAACACACGGAAGTGGTGGGACATGCTGGACTTTGGCCGGCCGCCGTCCAGCTCGCCGCAGCTGGCTTCGGTGACACCGGCCAGGTGTCGGACGATTTCCAGGCGCACGGGGTCGCTCAGCGCATAGAGCAGGCGTTCGAGGATCAGGTCTTCAGCGGTGGGGTGTTTGTAGGCTCGCATGGCTCACATGATAACGGGGGTTTCATTAATTGCCATAGTTCGATTATGATCGAACAACAGTATTCAGATAAACCCGGAGTTTCCCATGTCCGCACTGTTCGAACCCTATACCCTAAAAGACGTCACCCTGCGCAACCGCATCGCCATTCCGCCCATGTGCCAGTACATGGCCGAGGATGGCCTGATCAACGACTGGCACCAGGTGCATTACGCCAGCATGGCCCGTGGCGGTGCCGGCCTGCTGGTGGTCGAAGCCACGGCGGTGGCACCGGAAGGGCGCATTACCCCCGGTTGTGCCGGTATCTGGAGCGATGCCCACGCCCAGGCTTTCGTGCCGGTGGTGCAGGCCATCAAGGCGGCCGGTTCGGTGCCGGGCATCCAGATTGCGCACGCCGGCCGCAAGGCCAGCGCCAACCGCCCGTGGGAGGGGGACGACCACATGGGTGCTGATGACGCGCGTGGCTGGGAGACTATCGCCCCGTCCGCCATTGCCTTTGGCGCGCACCTGCCAAACGTGCCGCGCGCAATGACCCTGGACGACATCGCCCGGGTCAAGCAGGACTTCGTCGATGCCGCCCGCCGTGCGCGTGATGCCGGCTTTGAGTGGATCGAACTGCACTTTGCCCACGGCTATCTGGGCCAGAGCTTCTTCTCCGAGCATGCCAACAAGCGTACCGATGCCTACGGCGGCAGCTTCGACAACCGCAGCCGTTTCCTGCTGGAAACCCTGGCTGCAGTGCGTGAAGTATGGCCGGAGAACCTGCCGCTGACCGCGCGTTTTGGTGTGCTGGAGTACGATGGCCGCGATGAGCAGACCCTGGAAGAGTCGATCGAGTTGGCGCGCCGCTTCAAGGCCGGTGGCCTGGACCTGCTGAGCGTGAGCGTCGGTTTCACCATCCCTGAGACCAACATTCCGTGGGGACCGGCATTCATGGGGCCGATTGCCGAACGCGTGCGCCGTGAGGCGAAGCTGCCGGTGACCTCGGCGTGGGGCTTTGGTACGCCGCAACTGGCTGAGGCCGCGTTGCAGGCCAACCAGCTGGACCTGGTGTCGGTAGGGCGTGCGCATTTGGCTGATCCGCACTGGGCGTACTTTGCGGCCAAGGAGCTGGGGGTGGAGAAAGCTTCCTGGACCTTGCCGGCGCCGTATGCGCACTGGCTTGAGCGCTATCGCTGAGGTTTGACGGGCTGCCTTGCTGGCCTATTCGCGGGCAAGCCCGCTCCCACAGGACACCACAGGTTTCAGACCCTGCGCCATACTGTGGGAGCGGGCTTGCCCGCGAATGGGCCAGAACAGGCTAAAACCGATCCAACCGGTAGGCCTCCCTCTCAGGCCTACTGGCCTGCTCAGCCAACCGCCCCACCCACTCCGCCGTCACCGCTGCCTGGGTCAGCCCCAAATGCTGATGCCCAAACGCCAACAGCACCCGCCCGTCACACACCCTGTCGATCACCGGCAACGAGTCTGGCAGCGAAGGCCTGAAGCCCATCCACGGCGTAGCCCCTTCGGCACTCAAGTCTTGCCGGAACAACCCCTTGCTCAAATGGTGCAACTGCCAGGCGCGTTGCATGCTCGGCGGTGCCTCCAGCCCGGCGAATTCCACCGTGCCGGCCAGGCGCAAGCCGTCGGCCATGGGCGTCATGATGAACTTGCGTTCCAGCGACGTGACCGCAAACGGCAGGCGCTGGTGCTCACTCGGCAGCATCAGGTGGTAACCGCGCTCCGTGTCCAGCGGCACCCGTTTGCCCGTCAGTGCGGCGGTCAGTTTCGCAGAGTGCGCACCACAGCTGATCAGCACCTGACGGGTATTGAACGTGCCCTGGTCGCTGACCAGGGTGACCCCGCCGCTGTGCAACCGGCCACCCTCGACCTGCGCCTGGGCAAACCGTACGCCACTGGCTTTGGCCGCTTCGAACAGCTCGCACACCACCCTGTATGGATCGATGAAATGACCGGTCTTCGGAAAGAACAGCCCGCCGAGCAATGACGGATTCAACTGAGGTGCCGCTTCGCGTACGGTCTCGGCCGACCAGAAGTCCACCGGCACCGCTTGTTGTTGCATGCGTGCGCGCAAGGCCTCCAGCGCCTGGCGTGATTCAGGCTTCTCGAACACCAGCAGTGAGCCATCTTCCTGGAACAGCTCGCTGCGCCCGATCGAGCCCAGTAGGCGCTGCCAGGCACTCAGGCTGCCTTCGTTCAGTGTGCGGATGCCGGCCACGCTGCGCTGGAACGGCGCCGGGCGCAGGTTGAGCAGCAGTCGGGTGAACCACGGCATGGCCTTGGGCAGGTACTTCCAGTCCAGGCGCAGGGGGCCCATCGGGTCCAGCAGCATGCGCGGCAGGCGCTTGAGGATGGACAGGTCGGCAATCGGGAACACCTGCTCGGTCGCCAGGTGCCCGGCATTGCCATAGGATGCGCCCTGGCCGGGCGCCTGACGGTCGACCAGCAGCACTCGGCGGCCCTGACGGGCCAGTTGCAGGGCGCAAGCGACGCCGACAATGCCGGCGCCAACCACCGCGATATCGGTTTCAGCGGTTTTGAGCATGCTCAGCCTTCCCGTTTACCGTCAAGCAGGCGCCGCAGCTGCAGCGGGTTGCCGTGCTGCAACGCCGACGGCAGCAAGGCTTCGGGGAAGTTCTGGTAGCACACCGGGCGCAGGAAGCGCAGGATCGCCGCCGTGCCCACCGAGGTGGTGCGGGCATCGGAGGTGGCCGGGAACGGTCCGCCGTGGACCATCGCATCGCACACCTCAACGCCTGTCGGCCAGCCATTGACCAGAATGCGCCCGGCCTTGCGTTCAAGGGTTGGCAGCAGGGCGCGGGCGCTGGCGATGTCGGCATCGTCCAGTTGCAAGGTAGCGGTCAGTTGGCCTTCCAGATGCTCGGCCACCTGGCGTACCTGCTTATCGCTCTTGCACGCCACTACCAGTGACGCGGCGCCGAATACTTCGGCCTGCAACGCCGGGTCTGCAAGGAAGGCTTCGGCCTGGGTCACGAACAACTGGGCCTGGCATTGGTTGGGGCCTTGCCCGGCCTGACCACTGGCTGCCGCCTCGGCATTGGCGTTTACCGCCAGGGCACCGACACCGGCCTGGTAAGCACTGAAGATGCCCGGGGTGAGCATGGTCTGCGCGGCGGCCTGTTGTACGTGCTCGCTGGCGGCAGCGATGAAGCGCTGCAACGCGGGCCCTTGCCGGGCGACCACCAGGCCGGGGTTGGTGCAGAACTGGCCAGCACCTTGGGTCAACGACGCAACGAAGCCTTGCGCCAGCGCTTCGGCGCGGGCCTCTAGAGCCGCCTCGAAGAGGAATACCGGGTTGATCGAGCTCATTTCGGCGTACACCGGGATCGGCTCCGGGCGTGCCTGAGCGGCCTGGCACAGTGCGACACCACCGCTGCGCGAGCCGGTAAAACCCACTGCCTTGATGCGCGGGTCGCTGACCAGGGCGATGCCCACTTCTCGGCCAGAGCCGTACAGCAGCGAGAACACGCCGGCCGGCAAACCGCACAGCTTCACCGCTTGCGCCACGGCCTGGCCGACCAGTTCGCTGGTGCCAGGGTGGGCGCTGTGGGCCTTGACCACCACCGGGCAGCCAGCGGCCAATGCTGACGCGGTGTCGCCACCGGCCACCGAGAACGCCAGCGGAAAATTGCTGGCGCCGAACACGGCCACCGGCCCCAGGGCCACCTGGCGCTGACGCAGGTCGGCGCGGGGCAGGGGCTGGCGTTCGGGCTGGGCATTGTCGACCCGCACATCCAGCCATTCACCAGCCCGCACCACCCGGGCGAAAGTGCGCAACTGGGTGCAGGTGCGGCCACGTTCGCCCTGGATGCGTGCTTTGGGCAGGCCGGTTTCGGCCACGGCGCGGTCGATCAGGGCATCGCCGAGGGCTTCGATCTGCGCGGCGATGGTTTCGAGAAATTGTGCCCGTTGTTCGAGCGAGGTTTCGCGGTAGGCGTCGAATGCCGCCCAGGCCAGGGCACAGGCCTGGGCCACGTGTTCGCCGGTGCCGCCGAGGTAGGCCGGTTCCAGCGTTTGGCCGGTAGCCGGGTTGATGGCGCGGATGGCTTCGCGGCTGCCGGTTACCGGCGTCTGGCCGATCAGCAGGTTGCCTGTGAGGGGCATGTAGCCTCCTTGGAATCAAATACGGGTATCAAGGGAAACCGCAGCCCCTGTAGGAGCGGCCTTGCCGGGGCGCCGGACCGGTCCTACAAGAGTCCGCGCAGGACTAAAGTCAGGCGACGTTCTGCTCAGCCGACCAACTCGCATACCAGCTACGGAACAGCGCGTACTGCTGCTCGGCATAGTTGCGCTGGGCATCGGTCAGCACGTCGGTCTCGTTGAAGTGCAGGCTGTACTCGCTGTCACCGTTCAGCACCATCAGGTGCTTGTAGTACAGCACCAGGTCGCAACCCTCATCGAACGACGACAGCACCGCCAGTGCCGCCTCCAGTTCACGCGCCAGGCGGCGGGCCTTGGCGTCGCCCTTGGCCGCCTGCTTGCTCAGGCTCACCAAATGCAGCACTTCACGCGGCAGGGCGTTGCCGATGCCGGTGATGGCACCGGTGGCGTTGCAGTTGACGAAGCCGTGCACCACCTGAGTGTCCACGCCAACCATCAAGGTCACAGCCTCATCCTTGGAGGTGATGTGCTCGGCGGCATAACGCAGGTCGGCACCCCCGCCGAACTCCTTGAAGCCGATCAGGTTGGGGAACTCGCTGCGCAGTTCGAAGAACAGATCGGCACGGGTGGCAAAACCGTAGTAGGGGCTGTTGTAGATGACTGCCGGCAGCTTCGGCGCAGCAGCCAGGATGGCCGAGAAGTGGTGTTTCTGGGCGATCAGCGAGGCACCACGGCTAAGCACGCGGGGGATGACCATAAGGCCGGCGGCACCGACCTTGGCGGCATGGGCAGCGTGGGAAACCGCTTCGCGGGTGTTCACCGCACCCGTGCCGACGATGGTCGGAATGCCGGCGGCCACCAGGCGCGCGACGCCTTCCTGGCGCTCGGCTTCGGTCAGCAGCGGCCAGTCACCCATCGAGCCGCAGTACACCACGGCGCTCATGCCGGCCTCGATCAGCTCTCGGCCCTTGCGCACCAGGGCGTCGAAGTCCGGCTTGCGGTCGGCGGTGCATGGGGTCATCAAGGCGGGCATGGTGCCGGTGAAGATGTTGTCAGTCATTGTTGTCACTCCTCGCAATGTTCAGTCGGAAAAAGCCGGGGTCAGATGCCCCAGGCGAACGGGTCTTGTTCGTCGATCAGCAGGGTGCTGTCGGCGGTCATGTAGGCGCGGCCGGTGATGAACGGGCGAATGTGTTCGCCGTCGCGCTCGTAGCGGCCGTGGAACTGGCTGCCGGTGATGCTCGCCTGCACCCAGGTCTGGCCTTCGGCAAGCTTGCCGTCGGCGGCCAGGCAGGCCAGCTTGGCGCTGGTGCCGGTACCGCAAGGTGAACGGTCGTAGGCCTTGCCTGGGCACATCACGAAGTTACGGCTGTCCGCGTTGGCGTCGTTGGCGAACAACTCGACGTGGTCGATGGGGGCGCCGTTTTCACCGGTGATGCCCTGGGCTTCGAGGGCCTTGAGCATGGCCCAGGTGTACTCGGTGAGCGCTTCCCGGTTGTCCAGCTCGATGCGCTGGCCGTGTTCGGAAACCAGGAAGAACCAGTTGCCGCCCCAGGCAATGTCGCCGTGCGCGACGCCGTGCCCGGGCACATCCACCGCCACCTGCTGGCGGTAGCGGTAAGAGGGCACATTGCCGACGGTGATGGCGCCATCTTCATGCAGAGTGGCGCTGACCTGGCCGACCGGGGTGTCTATCTTGTGCACGCCGGGCGCGATCAGGCCCAGGTGCTGCAACGAGGCGACCAGGCCGATGGTGCCGTGGCCGCACATGTTCAGGTAGCCGGCATTGTTGAAGAAGATCACCCCGCACGTGGCGTCGGCCGACACGGGTGGGCAGTACAGCGCGCCCACCAGCACATCGTTGCCGCGAGGCTCCAGCAGGCAGGCACGGCGCCAGTGGTCGTGCAGCTCGCGCAGTTCGTCGCGCTGTTCGGCCATGCTGCGGCCATGCAGTTGCGGGAAGCCCTTCATCACCAGGCGGGTCGGTTCGCCGCCAGTGTGGGAGTCGATGACGTGAATCTGTTTCATGGGCTTGTCCCTTGCGTAAAAGATCAGGAGGCGACGGCAGCAGGGCGGCCGGCATAGGTGTCAGCGGTGGTTTCGCTTTCGTCCTCGCCTTCCAGGCGCACCAGGTGTGCAGGCACGCCAGTGGCCGCTCCCCAGTAGTAGATGCCCAGGGCACAAGCCGCCACGGCTACGGTGTCGAGCGGGTGGCCGATGACCCCCAGGCCGCCGAAGCTGCCCAGCCACGACAGCAGGATGGTTACTGCGTAGAAGCCGATCAGCCATGCCGACGAGCGCACTTGCTGGGCCAGTGACAGGTGCTGGGTGGGCACGAAGCGACCGCACAGCAGGTACAGCACGAACATCACGATTTGCAGGGCCAGTAGCCACGACACGGTATTCCAGCCGGACCAGTACACGATCAGCGCGGCGATGATGAACGACAGCGGCCCGAGCACGCCCATGCCCTTGACCCGGAACGGGCGTGGCATGTCTGGCGCATTGCGGCGCAGGGCGGCGACGGTGACCGGGGCCACGGCGTAGCTCAGTACCAGGGCAGCGGACACCACGTTGATCAGCGCTTCCCACGATGGGAATGGCAGGGTCCAGAACACCGACAGGGCAAACGTCAGCCACAGGGCCGGGCGCGGAATGCCGGACTCTGCATCGATGCGGGTGAAGTACTTGAAGAAGGTGCCCGTCTGCGCCCAGCCATAGATCACGCGCGGGGTGGCGTTCATGTAGATGTTGCCGCAGCCGCTGGGCGAGATCACCGCGTCCGCCACCACCAGGTAGGCCAGCCAGCCCACCCCCAGGGCAAGGGCGATGTCACGGTAGGGCAGGGCCAGTTCCTTGGTGACCGCAGCCCAGCCGTTGGTGAGCATTTCGGTCGGTACGCTGCCGAGGAAGGCCAGTTGCAGCAGGGCGTAGATGGCGGTGGACAGCAGCACCGAAAGGATCAGCGCAATCGGGATGGTGCGCTGCGGGTTCTTCACTTCGCTGGCCACCGAAATGATCGGTGTCAGGCCCAGGTAGGCGAAGATGATGCCGCCCGCCGACACGGCCATTTCCACCCCGGACAGGCCGAACGGGGCAAAACCGTGGACCTCGAAGTTTTCTGGCTTGAAGAAGGTGAACAGCACACCAATCACCAGCAGTGGCACGATGAACTTGAACACGCTGACCAGGTTGTTGGCCTTGGCGAAGGTTTTCACGCTGCGGTAATTGAGGAAGAAGAACAGCCCCAACAGCGCGAACTGCACAAGCCAGCCAAGCACGGTCGGGTCGCTTGAACCGGTTTGGGTCAGCCCGGGAAACCAGGCGGCGGCGTACTGGCGTGACGCGACCACTTCGATGGCGATCAGGCTGGAAAAGGCGATCAGGGTGATGAAGCCCATCAGGTAGCCCAGCAGCGGGCCGTGCGAGTAAACCGGGTAGCGCACCACGCCACCGGCGCGGGGCAGGGCGGCGCCCAGTTCGCAGTAGACGATGCCCAGCAGCAGTACGGCGAACCCGCCGAGGAACCAGGACAGGATGCCGGCCGGGCCAGCGATGGCCGAGACGTGGCTGGCGGCGAACAGCCAGCCGGAGCCAAAGATGGCCCCCAGGCCGATGAAGGTGAGGTCCAGCAGTGATAACTGTTTCTTGAATTTGCCTGACATGGGTTCGCCTTTTTGTTGGTTATTGGATAGGCAGGTCTGATGTCACGAGATGCGGCTTTGTGGGCCGCGCGCTTGTAGGACTTGGGCGGCTTGCGTGGGGCATAGAGTGAACCGGTCAGGGCGGCGGTTCTTGATGGTTTTCTGCAGAGGGAATGACGAAATCGGCACAGTTGCAAAAAATGCTGGCGGCGAGGGTGGGGTGCTGGATAGGCTGTAGGCCTTAGCGAATAAGGGCTGTAGAGATGTGTTGGTAGTGCCGGCCTCTTCGCGGGCAAGCCCGCTCCCACAAGTACAGCGCAGAATTAGAAGTGTGTCCGGGACCTGTGGGAGCGGGCTTGCCCGCGAAAGGGCCGGTACAGCCAGCAGAGAACCGACAGATGACCGATATTCCCCTGGCAACGCTATACCAATCCCTCGACCAGCACCGCCCCGCCACCTTGGAGGCCCTGCTGGCCAGCGTTTCCCTGCTGCTGCCGATCCTCGACGTAATCCCCAACGCCGCCATCTTTATCAAGGATCCGGCCGCCCGCTACGTGCTGGCCAACCACACCTTGGTCCAGCGCTGTGGCCTCAAGCGCTTGCAGCCGTTGCTGGGCAAGACCAGTGCCGAAGTGTTCCCGGCGCAGCTGGGCCCCGGCTACACCGAGCAGGACCGCCGCGTACTCAAGGAAGGGCTGGTGCTGGAAGACCAGCTGGAGCTGCACCTGTACGGCAGCCGCGAGCCCGGCTGGTGCCTGACCTACAAGCGCCCGCTGTACAACCAGGCGGGCGAGATCATCGGCCTGGTGGGCATTTCGGTCGACCTGCAATCAGCCGCCGACACTCACCCGGCCTACCAGCGCCTGGCCGCAGTGGACGAGCACATCCGCCAGCACTTTCACCAGCCGATCAGCATGGGCGAGCTGACCCGCATCGCCGGCATTTCCGTGGCTCAGCTGGAGCGCTACTGCAAGCGGGTATTTCACCTCACGCCCCGACAGATGATCCACAAGGCGCGCCCGGAGCACGCCCACCGCCTCCTGCATTCGGACCTGCCGATCACCGACGTGGCGATGCGCTGCGGCTACACCGACCACAGCGCCTTCAGCCGCCAGTTCAAGCAACTGACCGGCTTTACCCCGCGCCAGTACCGCCAGGCTACGGCGCTGTAGGCGCAGTGGTCGCAGGCGTCGCGATATTGGCCTGCCAGCGGTTATAGACCTTTTGCGCGCGCTCCATGCGTGACAGTTTCAGTACAACCAGCACGAGTCCGAGCATGAGGATCGCGGACAACCCCGCCAGAATGCCACGTTGCCCCTTTACCCCGTTTTCTACTTGTGCGCCGTAGTCGGATGCCAGGAAGAACGAGCAGATCGTGTCGAGCTTCTCTTCCGGCATGTACCGGGTGAAGGGCGCGAGGCTTTCTGAAGAGCGGCATTGGTCGAGCGTCAGTTTTTCATCCGGAAACCACATTTCAAACTTGATGTCCTGCGGTGACAGATAGAAAAAGGGGGAGTCCGGGTCATTTTTGAGCGATACCATCAAGTATTCCGACTGGCTCGCCATGGGTAGAGGAGCCATCATCATGCCAAGTACGGCCAGCAAGGCAATGAACCCCTTGAAACGCCGCGGGGAGAACCGCGCTGTAGCGAACTTGGGGGCGCTGAAGTCAGTCCAGTCAATGTAGGCGCGGTTGCGGCTCAGGTCGCCGGGCGCAAAGCCGTTGTCGACGATCCAGCGGTGCGCCTGGCTGGCCTCGTCCAGGTTATTGGCCGGGATGTTGAACTCATAACGGAAGAATTCGATCTCCCGCAGTTCCTTGCGCAGGGTATTCAACTGCGAGTGGCTGTCGAATTCGGTGGTGCCTCCAAAGCTGCGCCAAATAAGGTCTCGAAGGAAATACAGCGAGCCGGCCCGGCTGTAGATGAACCATAACGCCATCCCCAGCAGTATGGCCACACCGATACCGCCCAATGGGGCGAGCGTTTCTATGCTCCAGAATGAGGAGGCCAGGTTGGTGGAAGTCGTCATGTCAGCTCCTTGAGCGAAGTAAGCGGGCCTTGTGTCTGCATCAGGCCGGCGGGTCCGATAAGGTGACGATAGTAAAAGTGCTCAAGCTGACATGTCGTTAGTGAAACTTCCGAGTTGATTGTGGGAAATTTCCTTATTGTTCGCGAGGCATGAACTTCAAGCGTTGGCAAACAAGCTGCACGCCTCGGCAAAACACTGCTCGGCAATGGCTGAGCGCGGCTCGCTGCGGCGCAGCAACAGGCCGACCGGGCTGTGGATGGCTGCGTCGGCCACCGGCAGAATGCGCAGGTGCTCGCTGAGGTCTTCGAGGCCGCAGTCCAACGGCATGATCGCGCAGCACATGCCGGTGTTGATGGCCTGGATCAGCTGGAAGGTCGAGTCGCTTTCCAGTACCGCATGCGGTTCCAGGCCACGGCTGCGCAAGCTCAGGTCCAGCGACTGTCGGTAGTGCATACCCTTGCTCAACAGGCCCAGCGGTATGTCGCTGAGCGCGTCCCAGCGCAGGGTGTCGCTGCCAAACTGGAAGTGCCGGGTGTCGTGCAGCAGGCCCATGGTGGTGGTGCCCAGCTCCAGTACTTCGAAGAAGCTGGTGTTGACCTGGTCCAGGTAGCAGATACCCAGGTCGAGCTGGTTGCGGCTCAGTCCGTCGATGACTTGCTCCGAGCTCAGCGAGCTGAGCTGGAAGTGCAGTTCGGGGTATTTTTCGCGCAGCGGCAGCAGCAGGTGCATGGGGTTGAAGCTGGCCAGCGGCACTGTGCCCAGTCGCAGGCTGCCGACCACCTGGCCCCGGCAACTGGCGGCCTCGGCCTGCAGGCCGTCGTGGGCGGCGAGCAGGGTGCGGGCCCAGGCCAGAATACGCTCGCCGGCCTCGGTGAAACCTTCGAAGCGCTGGCCGCGTTTGACCAGCACCAGGTCCAGCTCGTCCTCCAGGTTGCGCAGGCGCATGGACAGCGTCGGCTGAGTGATATGGCACAGCGCCGCCGCCTGGCCGAAGTGGCGGGTCTGGTCGAGGGCGATGAGGAACTTGAGCTGCTTGATGTCCATGAAAGTGCCTGGCGTAGGGTTGTGCAGACCATAACCCACGTCTGCGATAGATGTCATTGATCGGCCGGTAAGCCATACCGATTGGACGCCCCCGAGCCACGCCTCTAGCGTGGTGACAATGCCATTCAAGGAGCTTTTACCGTGCGCGTCCAACCCGATGCGGTCTTCGTACCGCTCAACATCGCCGTGCTGACCGTCAGCGACACCCGTACCTACGACAACGATACCTCCGGCGAGCTGCTGGCCAGCCGGTCGGTCGAGATCGGCCACCGGCTGGTGGCGCGGGCGTTGCTCAAGGACGACCTGTACAAGATCCGCGCCCAGGTCGCCACCTGGATTGCCGACGAGCAGGTGCAGGTGGTGCTGATAACCGGCGGTACCGGCTTTACCGGGCGTGACAGCACACCGGAGGCGGTCGAGTGCCTGCTGGACAAGCGCATCGATGGTTTTGGCGAGCTGTTCCGGGCGCTGTCGATTCTGGATATCGGCAGTTCTACCGTGCAGAGCCGAGCGCTGGCCGGGTTGTCCAACCGCACGTTGGTGTGCTGCTTGCCGGGTTCCACCGGCGCCTGCCGTACGGCGTGGGAAGGAATTCTGGCGGAGCAGCTGGATGCAAGGCACCGGCCGTGCAACTTCGTCAAACACCTGTTGCCGATCGATGCCTGCGCAACTCGGGGCTGATACAACATCCTGCACGGGCCTCTTCGCGGGCAAGCCCGCTCCCATAGGTACAGCACAGGATTCGAAGTGTGTGAGGTCTCTGTGGGAGCGGGCTTGCCCGCGAAGAGGCCAGAACAGGCAATCACACACCGTCAGCTCAACACATACCCCACCGGCAACAACGCCGGTGGCAACTGCGTCTCCCCCAATCCCGCCAGCACATCCCGCTCCACCGTCCGCACCATGGCATCGGTCGGCAAGTCGTTCTCATCCCGCCCGAACGGGTCTTCCAGTTCGTTGCCAATCGCATCCAGCCCGAAGAACGTGTACCCCACGATGGTGGTGAACAGCGGTGCCAGCCAGCCCAGCGGCTCGGCCAGGGCAAACGGCAGCAGCAGGCAGAAGATGTAGATGGTGCGGTGCAGCAACAGTGTGTAGGGGAACGGTAATGGTGTGAACTTGATCCGCTCACAGGTGGCCTGCACCTCGGTCAGGCCTACCAGCCGCTGTTCCAGCAGGCTGTAGCGCCAATCGCTGATGTGCTGTTGTTCCGCCAGCCGCGAGCAATGCTGGCCAATGTCGCACAGGATGCCATCGCACACGTTATGCGGGCTGATCGCCTCTGGTCGGGCCAGCCAGGGCCGGGCGGCCGCCAGGTCGTCCTCGTTACGCAGGCGGGCATTCAGCGCATGGGCATAGCCACACAGGCTGCGCAGCAGCTCTGCGCGCAGCGCTTGGTCAGCAATCACCACGCTTTCGCGCACGAACGAGCGGGTTTCGATAATCAGCTTGCCCCAGGCCTTACGGCCCTCCCACCAGCGGTCGTAGCAGGCGTTGTTGCGAAAGCTCATGAAGATCGACAGCGACAGGCCCAGCAAGGTAAACGGCGTGGCACTGACCGGGTAGAAAAACGCGGGGAAATGGCGCT
The DNA here is from genome assembly GCF_001320605.1 of Pseudomonas sp. NBRC 111133. Lineage (NCBI taxonomy): Bacteria > Pseudomonadati > Pseudomonadota > Gammaproteobacteria > Pseudomonadales > Pseudomonadaceae > Pseudomonas > Pseudomonas sp. NBRC 111133. Next base: position 79,862 of record NZ_BCBJ01000054.1, read on the forward strand.
CGACCAGCACGATCAGCGCGGCCAACAGGGTCACCATCAGGCAGCGCAGGGCGATGCGCTTGACGATCGACCCCTTCAGGGTGAACAGCACACGCAGTACATCGGGGGTTGGGTGAACAATCATGGAAATCCAGAGACGGCCGTTCAGCCGCCGGTCATGTTCATGAAGCGCAGGATCTGCACATCGCCACCCACTTCGAAGTGGTGGCGGTAGGGCTTGAGGTGCAGGGAGTCGCGGATGGCCTTTTCCAGGCGCTCGCGGTTGCCTGGGTGAGCACGCAGCACGTGCTTCAGGTCTACCGAGTGTTCGTTGCCCAGGCACAGCAACAGGCGGCCTTCGACCGTCAGGCGCACGCGGTTGCAGGTGGCGCAAAAGTTGTGGCTGTGCGGCGAGATGAAACCGACCCGGGTGTTGGCGGCTTCGGCCAGGCGCCAGTAGCGGGCAGGGCCCTGTGATGATTCGGTGGACTCCACCAGGGTGAACTGTTCTGCCAGGCGCTCGCGTACTTCGTCGCTGGAGCAGAACGACTCGCCACGTTCGTGTTCACTGATTACCCCCAGCGGCATTTCTTCGATGAAGGTGATGTCCAGCTCCCGATCGATGGCAAAGCGCACCAGGTCGACCAGCTCGTGGTCGTTGCGGCCTTTGAGTACCACACAGTTGAGCTTGATGCGCTTGAAGCCGGCCTGGCGTGCGGCGTCGATCCCGGCGATGACCTGGTGCAGGTCGCCGGTACGGGTCAGCTGCTTGAAGCGTTCGGTGTCCAGGCTGTCGAGGCTGATGTTCAGGCGCGACAGCCCGGCGTCGAACAGCGGCTGCGCCAGGCGCCCGAGTTGCGAGCCGTTGCTGGTCATGCACAGCTCGCGCAGGCCGGGCAGGGCGGCAATCCGCCCGCACAGCTCGACGATGCCCTGGCGTACCAGCGGCTCGCCGCCGGTCAGGCGGATCTTGCGGGTGCCCAGGGCGACGAAGCGCTCGGCCACCTGGAACAGTTCTTCGAGGCTGAGGATCTGCTGGCGCGGCAAAAACTGCATGTCTTCGGCCATGCAGTACACGCAACGGAAGTCACAGCGGTCGGTGACCGACATCCGAAGGTAGTCGATTTTCCGGTTGAAGCCGTCGATCAGGGCCCGGCTGTTCTGTTCCACGTTCGCGCTCGAATGGGGTGGGTTCACTCCAAGCTATAGCCTGGCCGCAGGGCCGTCAAATTGCTTTGCCCGACTGGTTGATCGATGGTTTCTATCACGGCTGCAGGCCCGATGCCTCAAAGCTTCCACCCCATGATCGAAACCGCTTATCACGCCGTAAGATCTTTCGATTGGACGCCCCACCCCCACGCTCAATAGGCTGAAAAAAAGCATCGAAGCGTGAGGATTCATCGCATGAGCCAGGACGAACACATCCGGGACTACAAAGGCGCAGCCGCCAGCGAAAATGCCTTCAAGAACCTGCGGGCCATGCTCAAGACCAACCAGAACGGCGGCTTCGACTGCCCCGGCTGTGCCTGGGGGGAGTCGCCGGAAAGCGACATGGTCAAGTTCTGCGAAAACGGCGCCAAGGCGGTCAACTGGGAAGCCACCGGCCGCTCGGTTGACCCGGCGTTCTTCGCCAAATACAGCGTCAGCGCGCTGAAGGAACAGACTGACTACTGGCTCGAATACCAGGGCCGCCTCACGCACCCGATGCGCTACGACGCTGCCACCGACCACTATGTCGAAACCACCTGGCAGGAGGCCTTCGAGCTGGTCGCCAGACACCTGCGTGCGCTGCAGTCGCCAGACGAGGCCGAGTTCTACACGTCGGGCCGGGCCAGCAACGAGGCGGCGTTCCTCTACCAGCTGTTCGTGCGCGCTTACGGCACCAATAACTTCCCCGATTGCTCGAACATGTGCCACGAAGCCAGCGGTGCAGGCATGTCGGAAACCCTCGGGGTGGGCAAAGGCACTGTCGTGTTTCACGACCTGGAGCTGGCCGACGCGATCTTCGTCATCGGTCAGAACCCAGGCACCAACCACCCACGCATGCTTGAACCATTGCGCGAAGCGGTGAAGCGCGGCGCCCAGGTGGTCTGCTTCAACCCGCTGAAAGAGCGTGGCCTGGAGCGCTTCCAGCACCCGCAGCACCCGTTCGAAATGCTCAGCAACGGCTCCGAGCCGACGTCCAGCGCCTACTTCCGCCCGGCCTTGGGCGGTGACATGGCGGCCATGCGTGGCATTGCCAAATTCCTGTTGCAGTGGGAGCGCGAAGCCCAGGCCAACGGTGAGCCGGCGGTGTTCGACCGTGCTTTCATCGCCGAACACACCAGCGGCGTCGATGACTATTTGGCGGCAGTGGACGCCACCTCGTGGGAGCACATTGTCAAGCAGTCGGGCTTGACCCTGGCCGAGATCGAACTGGCGGCACGCATGTACCGAAAGGCAGAGCGGGTGATCATGTGCTGGGCCATGGGCGTCACCCAGCACCGCCATTCGGTACCGACCGTGCAGGAAATCGTCAACCTGCAACTGCTGCGCGGCAACGTCGGCAAACCCGGCGCTGGCTTGTCGCCGGTACGTGGCCACAGCAACGTGCAGGGTGACCGCACCATGGGCATCGACGAAAAGCCCAGGCCGGCGCTGCTCGATGCCATCGAAAAACGCTTCCAGTTCCGTGTGCCGCGTGCCCATGGGCACAACGCGGTGCTGGCGATCAAGGCCATGGAAGAGGGGCGGGCCAAGGTGTTCGTCGCCCTGGGGGGCAACTTTGCCCAAGCCACCCCGGACACCCCGCGCACCCACGCGGCGCTGCAGAACTGCGCGTTGACCGTGCAGATTTCCACCAAACTCAACCGCTCACACCTGGTCACCGGCCGCGATGCGTTGATCCTGCCCTGCCTGGGCCGGACCGAAATCGACCTGCAGGCCGAAGGGCCGCAAGGCGTGACCGTGGAAGACACCTTCAGCATGGTGCACATTTCCAACGGCCAGCTGCGCCCGCGCTCACCGCACCTGCGCTCGGAGCCGTGGATCATCGCCGGCATGGCCAAGGCCACGCTGGGCAACCAGCCGATCGACTGGGAGTATGCGGTGGCCGACTACAACCGCATTCGTGACATGATTGCCGACGTGATCCCGGGTTTCACCGGTTTCAACGAACGCCTGCACAGCCCGGGCGGCTTCCACCTGGGCAACAATGCCGCCGATCGCAACTTCCGCACGGCCACGGGCAAGGCACGGTTCATGCCTCACGCACTGCCGGAGGAGTTGATCAACGCCAAGGTGCTGGCGCGGGGTGACAAGCCCGACCTGATCCTGCAGACCCTACGCTCGCACGACCAGTACAACACCACCCTGTATGGCCTGGACGACCGCTACCGTGGGGTGTTCGGCCTGCGTGAAGTGGTGTTTGTGAACGAGGCCGATATTCGCCGCCTGGGCTTCGAGCCGGGTGAGCATGTGGACCTGGTGTCGCTGTGGGAGGATGGCGTAGAGCGGCGGGTGTCGGGGTTCCGCCTGGTGGCGTATGACGTGCCTGAAGGGCAGGCGGCGGCCTACTACCCGGAAACCAACCCGCTGGTGCCGCTGGAGAGTTATGGCGTGGGGACCTATACACCGACGTCGAAGTTTGTGGCGATCAAGGTCGAGAAAGCCAAGGTGGGGAACCGGATTGCGGCGGTGTTGGCCTTGGATTGATGGGTTGCCCGCGAAGAATCCAACGCCGATTCAGGATCGACGTACCGGGTAGGCCGTGGTGTATTTCATCTGCTCCATGGCAAAACTGGACGTAATGTTAGATAGCCCATCGGTACGGGTAATCAGCTTTTTGTAGAACCGGTCATACGCCGCAATATCCCCCACCACCACCCGCAGCATGTAATCCCAGTCGCCGGACATGCGATAGAACTCCATCACTTCCTCGAACCCGGTCACGGTCGCGGCAAACTGCTCAAGCCAGGCGCTGTCGTGGCGCTGGGTCTTGAGCTGGACGAACACCGTCAGCCCCAGGCCAAGCCGTTCGGGGTCGAGCAGGGCGACGCGGCCAAGAATGTAGCCTTCTTCTTCCAGGCGCTTGACCCGCTTCCAGCAGGGCGTGGTGGACAGGTTGACGGCCTCGGCCAGGTCCTTGAGCGATATCGAAGCATCGCGCTGAAGCAGGGTAAGAATGTGCTGGTCGAAACTGTCCATATCGCGCGCGGGCCGTGAAGAAAATTTTTCACAGATTACCCCAAGGCCAGAACATTTGGGTTGTGCGATAGTTGCAGCCTTAACTCTGCCAATGGGCCTGACCATGTCCGACAAGCCGCGCAATTTCGCCACCCGTACTATTCACGCCGGCGAGCAGTTCAGCGTCGCTGAAAACGCCATTTTTCCAGCCATCGTCACCGCCAGCTCGTTCACCAAACGCAGCCTGGATGACAAACCGGAATACTCCTACAGCCGCGTTGGCAACCCCACCCGGCATGCCTACGAAACCTGTGTCGCCGCGCTGGAAGAGGGCGTGGGTGCGGTTGCCTGTGCCTCGGGCGTGAACGCTACCGCGACGGTGCTGGAGCTGCTGCCCAAGGATGCCCATGTCGTGGTGATGAACGGCGTGTACGGCGGCACTTTCCGTATTCTGGAAGACTACCGCAGCCGCACCTCGGGCCTGACCACCACCTATGTCGACCTCAACGACCTGGAGGCCGTGGCCGCCGCCATCAAGCCCCAAACCCAGCTGATCTGGATCGAATCGCCGACCAACCCGCTGCTGCACCTGGTCGACATCAAGGCCGTGTGCGACCTGGCCAAGGCCCGGGGCATCCTCACCTGCATCGACAATACCTTCTGCTCGCCGTGGAACCAGCGCCCGATCACCTTGGGCGTGGACCTGGTGATGCACTCGGCCAGCAAGTACATCGGTGGCCACTCCGACCTCACCGGTGGTGTGGTGGTGGCGGCCAACGATGCACTGCTGGCGCGCCTTCGCCGCATCAGCATGGCAATTGGCGCGGTGCAGGGGCCGTTCGACTGCTACCTGGCCCTGCGTGGCCTGAAAACGCTGGATGTGCGCATGGAGCGCCAGTGTGGCAATGCCCTGCAGGTGGCGCGCTTCCTCGAAAACCATCCGCAGATCGAGCAGGTGTATTACCCGGGGCTGGAAAGCCACCCGCAACACGAATTGTGCAAACGCCAGATGCGCAGTGGCGGGGCGGTGGTGGCCATGAAGGTCAAGGGCGACCGCGCCGCGCTCAACCGCTTGGTGGAAGCGTTGCAGATCTTTGTGCTGGCCGACTCGCTGGGTGGGGTGGAGAGCATGATCAACCACTCGTGGACCATGTCGCACTGCTCGCTGAGCCCGGAGCAGAAAGGGGTGATGGGGATCAGCGAGAACCTGCTGCGGCTTTCGATGGGGATCGAGGATTACCGTGATCTGATCGAGGATCTGGATGGCGCCTTGAAAGCTTCGGCAGCTGTGTAAGGGTTGCTGGCCCCTTCGCGGGTGAACCCGCGAAGAGGCCAGTGAATTCAATGCATTTCCATCAGGATTTCGGCGGATGAATGATCCGTTCGATCTTGTCCTTGATCAGCAACCGTTCCTTGCGCAGGCGGTTGACGGTGTCGTCGTTGGTGCCGTTGCCTTCGGCGGCGACCACCTCCTTGTCCTTGGCGTTGTATTCCTTGTGCAGTGAGTGCAGCGTCTGGTCCTTGTCAATGAGCGCCTGGAATGCATCGGCGGTAACGTGCAGGTCAGCGAGCAGATCATGCGGAACTGGCATTTCTTCACCTCTGTCAGGGTTGTCAATAAGGTCCTGACCTCTGAGGATAGCCGCCTTTGCGCAGGCCGGTGATGTCGGCCAGCCTGAATGGCAGCTGAATGAAGCGCCGTTAATCACCGAAAGGCGCGCCCTCACGAAATTGTTACCAACTTTTTCACAAAAAATTGATGACGGGCTTTCTAGAGTTCGCCCAACTTTCCCACGGTGCCAGCCGGCCTGGGGGTTGATAATCACTCTTGATTGCGAACGCTAATGCTCAACTTCAAATCCCTGCGGACTGAATGGGTCACGCTGCTGGCCAGCCTTTACCTGCTGATTGGCTTGAACATGTTCCTTTGGGGGCACCTGCAAGAGGTGGTGCCTGCCGGCCTGTCCGGGCTGTGGCTGAGCCTGGCGTTTGCCGTGCTGATGTTGTTCGCTTTCAATCTCATCCTCACGTTGTTTGCCTTCCGATATGTATTGAAGCCGGTACTTATCGTGTTGTTCATGAGTGGCGCGGGTGTGGCTTACTTCATGAATCAATACGGCGTCCTTATTGATGCGGGTATGTTCCGCAATATTGCAGAAACCAACGTAGCCGAAGTGCGCGACCTGCTTTCGCTGAAGTTTGCCTTGTATATCCTGGGGCTGGGCGTGCTGCCTTCGGTGCTGTTGTGGAAGGCGCCCATTGCCTACCGTCCCTGGCACCGCGAGTTGCTGGGCAAGCTGGTAGTCAGTGGCGCTTGCGTGGTAGCTCTGGGCTCGGTGGCGCTGGTCAACTATCAAGGGTTGTCCTCGCTGTTTCGCAACCACCACGAGTTGCGCCTGATGCTGACCCCCAGCAATATCGTCGGTGCCTCCATTGGCTATGTCAGCGAACGCGTCGGTACCGCATCGCGTCCTTTCCAGCACTATGGCGAAGATGCCAAGCGTGATGCCGCCTGGCAGAAGCATGAGCGCAAGTCGTTGACCGTGCTGGTGGTGGGTGAAAGTGCGCGGGCCGACCACTTTGGCGTGTTGGGCTATGACCGCGATACCACCCCGAACCTGGCCAAGGAGCAAGGCCTGGTGGCGTTTTCCGATGTGCATTCGTGCGGGACGGAAACAGCTGTCTCGGTGCCGTGCATGTTCTCGGGTATGACCCGCAAGGAATACGATGCCCGCGTGGCCAAGAACCGCGAAGGGCTGCTGGATATCCTCCAGCGGGCCGGCCTGGCCGTGCAGTGGCGCGACAACCAGTCGGGCTGCAAAGGCACCTGCGACCGTGTGCAGTTCATCGATGTCAGCAACCTCAACGACCCGCAGCTGTGTGCCAATGGCGAATGCCATGACCAGATCCTGCTGCAAGGGTTGGACGCGCTGATCGACAACCTCGACAAGGACACCGTGCTGGTGCTGCACCAGATGGGCAGCCACGGCCCGGAATATTTCAAGCGCTACCCAAGTGACAGTGAGCGCTTCGCGCCGGTGTGCCAGAGCAACGCGCTGAACCAGTGCAGCGAGCAAGACATCATCAACGGTTACGACAACACCCTGGCCTACACCGACAAAGTGCTGGCGTCGCTGATCGACACCCTGCGCAGCAAACAGGACAAGGTCGACACCGCAATGATTTACCTGTCCGACCATGGCGAGTCGCTGGGTGAGTACAACCTGTTCCTGCACGGCACGCCTTACGCCATCGCCCCGGAGCAGCAGAAGCACGTGCCATTGCTGACCTGGTTCTCCGACAGCTACAAGGACGATTTCGGCATCGACACCGACTGCCTGGCCAAGCTCAGCGATGCGCCGCTGTCGCAGGACAACCTGTTCCACTCCATGCTCGGCCTGTTGCAGGTGCGCACCGAGGTGTATCAGCAGTCGCTGGACATGTTTGCGAGCTGCCGTCCGTGGTTGGCGGCTAAACGCTGACCCACACACCACCACTTATCGATATCAAGGATGGCCCGGGTTTCACCGGCAGTGCCCGCGCCGTATATACTGCGCGCCAATGTTAGTGGGAGAGCCTTGTGGCCATCGAAATTCACTGGATCCGTGACGACCAGAGCCTGGCCGAACACTGCCGCGACTGGCACCAACTGCCTTTTGTCGCTGTCGACACCGAATTCATGCGGGTTGACACCTTCTACCCGAAAGCCGGGCTGATCCAGATCGGCGACGGTCAGCGGGCCTACCTTATCGACCCGTTGCTGATCGGTAACTGGCAACCCTTGGCCGACTTGCTCGAAGACAGCGGTGTGGTCAAGGTGCTGCACGCCTGCAGCGAAGACCTCGAAGTGCTGTTGCGCCTGACCGGCAAGCTGCCGCAGCCGCTGTTCGACACCCAGCTGGCAGCCGGCTACCTGAACCTGGGCTTCTCCATGGGCTATTCGCGCCTGGTGCAGGAGGTGCTGGGTATCGAGCTGCCTAAGGGCGAAACCCGCTCTGACTGGCTGCAGCGCCCGCTCTCCGACACACAGGTCAGCTATGCCGCCGAAGATGCCGTGCACCTGGCCGAGCTGTTCACCGCCTTGCGCCCGCGCCTGAGCGACGACAAGTACGCCTGGGTGCTGGAAGACGGCGCCGAGCTGGTGGCCGCCTTGCGCCGTGAGGTCGAGCCCGAAACCCTGTACCGCGACGTCAAGCTCGCCTGGAAGCTGGCCCCCCAGCAACTGGCGGTGTTGCGAGAGCTGTGTGCCTGGCGCGAGCGTGAAGCCCGTAGCCGCGATGTGCCGCGCAACCGCATCCTCAAGGAGCACTCGCTGTGGCCCATGGCCAAGAGCCAGCCGAACAACCTCTCGGCGCTGGCCAGAATCGACGAGATGCACCCGCGCACCATTCGTCAGGACGGCGAGTTCCTGATCAAGCTGATCCAGCGCGCCGCCAGCCTGCCTGCCGAGCAGTGGCCAGCGCCTTTGCCCGAGCCGCTGCCGATCGAGGCCGCCGGCATCCTCAAGCAGCTGCGTGCCATCGGCCAGGCCGAAGGCGAGCGCCTGGGGATCGCCCCCGAGCTGATGCTGCGCAAGAAAGCCCTGGAAGCGCTGCTCAAGAGCGGCTACCCCAATGGCCCTTATCAACTGCCCGATTCGCTGCGCGGCTGGCGCCGTGAGCGTATGGGCCAGGCCCTGCTGGACAGCCTTGCAGGTGCCGGAGAGACCCGATGAAACGCATTTGCTCGATCTACAAGAGCCCCCGCAAGAACGAAATGTACCTGTATGTGCTCAAGGCCGACGGCCTGGAGCGCGTGCCGGAAGGCCTGCTGCCGTTCTTCGGCACCCCTGTGCATGCCTTCGACCTGGTGCTCACCCCGGAGCGCAAGCTGGCCCGCGAGGACATCGCCAAGGTGTTGGAAAACCTCGACAACCAGGGCTACCACCTGCAGATGCCGCCAGCGGAAGACGAGTACATCGAGCACCTGCCTGAAGAGCTACTGCGCCGAAACGACCCGGTCTGACCATGCGCGTACTGATTGCTGAGCATGATCATGCTCGTTACGCCGCGCTTTTGCGCGAAGCTGCGCCTGATGTGGAAGTACTGACCAGCGGTGATTCCGCCGAACTGGCCCGCCAGGCACCGCAGTGCAAGGTGTGGCTGGGCCAGCCGGACCTGCTGGCGAGCTTGCTGCGCCAAGGCCACAAGCCGGACTGGCTGCAGTCGACCTGGGCGGGTATCACGCCGTTGCTGGCCGATGGCTTGCCGCGTGACTATCGCCTGACCCGCGCGGTAGGCATCTTCGGCCAGGTGATGGCCGAGTACATGCTTACCTACATGCTCGGCCACGAACGCGAGGTGCTGTCGCGCCTGGTCAGCCAGGTGGAGCGGCGCTGGGACGATCGCCCAGGACGTACGCTGGAAGGGCGCAAGGTGCTGATCGTGGGCACCGGCGACATTGGCCAGCGCGTGGCCGAGTTCCTGCAGCCGTTTGGTGTGGTGCTGTACGGGGTCGCCAGCAGTGCCCGGGAGCAGGCACCGTTCGTCGAGGTGGCGGCGCTGGCCGACTTGCCGCGTATGGTTGGCCAGGTCGACTACGTGCTCAACCTGCTGCCGGACACCCCGGCTACCCATGACCTGTATGACGCGGCGCTGTTCAAGTGCTTCCAGCCGAGCACGCTGTTCATCAATGCCGGGCGCGGCGCGGCGGTGGTGGATGCGGACTTGGTCGAGGCGCTGAAGGACGGGCATCTGGCCGGTGCGGTGATCGATGTGTGCCGCCAGGAACCGCTGCCCAAACAGCACCCGTTCTGGACCGCCTGGGGCTTGCTGCTGACCGGACACAGCTCGGCACCCACCTCACCGACGGCGATGGTGCGGCTGTTTGTCGAGAATGTGCAGGCGTATGTAGCGGGGCAGGGCTTGCGGGGTGAGGTGGACTTTGCCCGGGGCTATTGATTTGTAGTGCCTGTACTGGCCTCTTCGCGGGCTTGCCCGCGAAGAGGCCATTAAGGCCATCACAAGGCTTACAGGCTAAAATCACCCTCAGCCGCCAGCTCGCTCAATGGCTTGCGCGGGCTCGGCACTTCGCGCGCCTGCAACGCCTCATCCAGGCTGGCCTTTTCACCCAGTTTGCCGATCGCCACCATGGCATGCAGCACATAACCTTCAGGAACCTTCAGCTCCTGACGCGCCAGGTCCTGGTCGAAGCCGGCCATGCCATGGGTGTGCCAGCCGCTGATGCTGGCCTGCAGGGCCAGGTGCCCCCAGGCGGAGCCGGTGTCGAAGGTATGCCACAGTGCCGGCTTTTCCTCCGTGGCGCCCGGGGCGGCGAAGGTGGTCTTGGAAATGATCAGCACCAGTGCCGAGGCCTGTTGTGCCCAGCTGCGGTTGAACGGCACCAACAGGTTCAGGTAACGCTCCCAGTTTGGCGTATCGCGGCGGGCATACAGGAAGCGCCAAGGCTGCGAGTTGTACGCCGACGGAGCCCAACGGGCGGCTTCCAGGAAGCTCAACAGCGTTTCTTCGCTGATCGGCTCGGCGGTGAAAGCACGCGGCGACCAGCGGTTGATGAACTGCTCGTTGATGGCGTAGTCGGCAATGCGAGGGTTGGCGCTCATGACAGCTCCTGCAAAAGGACGGGAAACCCTCACGCTACTGCGTCCCGTCGCGACTGACAAGCGGTCTGGCTTTGCGCAAGGTCAGGCTCTAGACTGGCGCCGCCGCGCGCCGTGGCCCAATGAAGAATGCAGGAAACCGTGTGATGATCGCTGAAAACGCGCCGTTCTGGCGGCGCAAGACCCTCGAACAACTCAGCCCGTCAGAGTGGGAGTCGCTGTGCGACGGCTGCGGCCTGTGCTGCCTGCAAAAGCTTGAGGACGAGGACGACAACAGCGTCTATTACACGCGCATCGCCTGCAAGCTGCTGGACCTGCACACCTGCCAGTGCAGCGACTACCCCAACCGCTTCGACCACGTGCCGGACTGCATCCAGCTCACGCCGGGCAAAGCCGACCAGTTCAAGTGGCTGCCGAGTACCTGCGGTTACCGTCTGGTCAGCGAGGGCAAGGACTTGCCCGCCTGGCATCACCTGGTCTGCGGCGACCGCCAGCAAGTCCATGAACAGCGCATTTCCCAGTCGGGGCGTATGCTCAGTGAACACGATGTGCACGAAGACGACTGGGAAGACCACCTGATCTTCCGCGCCAGCTGACCGGCGCGGCCCGCTGCCACGGGGAAACAAGGAGTTTCTGTATGCGTTGCCAGCTGTTGCTGTTGTTGGGCCTGATGTCCAGTTCGCCGGCCTGGGCGAAAAAGGTCGACCTCGATTACCAGGTGCGTTTGTTGCCTGCCAGTGGCCAAGCTGAAGTCCGCCTCACATTGGCCGAAGGCAGCGCCGTGCGCAGCCTTGACTTCGACCTGGGCAAGGCTGGGGCCTATAGCGGCTTCCAGGCCGATGGCCAATGGCAATTGCAGGGGCAGCGCGGCGTGTGGCAGCCGGCGGCCGGCAAGACCAGCCTCAGCTACCGCGTGCAGTTGGACCAGAAGCTCGCCAGCGGTGCCTATTCCTCGCGTGTTACCCCGCACTGGGCGTTGTTCCTCGGTGACCAGCTGGTGCCGCCCGCGCGCCTCGACCAGCAGGATGGCACCGAGCTGGTGGCACGCCTGGCGTTCGACCTGCCCGAGGGCTGGAAAAGTATCGAGACCTCCTGGCCGCGCATCGGCAAGGACAAGTTCCGCATCGACAACGTTTCGCGCCTGTTCGACCGCCCCACTGGCTGGATGCTGGCCGGCGATCTGGGCAGCCGCCGTGCTCGCCTGGGCGATACCGAGGTCACCGTGGCTGCGCCGGTGGGGCAGGGTATGCGGCGTATGGACAGCCTGACCCTGCTGACCTTCGTATGGCCGCAGTTGCAGGCGGTGTTCCCGCGCAACCCGCCGAAGCTGCTGCTGGTCGGTGCCCGTGACGGCATGTGGCGTGGGGCAATGGCAGCACAGGGCTCGCTGTACCTGCACAGCGCCCGGCCGATGGTAAGCGAGAATGGCAGCAGCCCGTTGCTGCGCGAAGTGGTGCAGCTGTTTGCGCAGATCCATGGGCGTGACGGCAGTGACTGGCTGGTGGAAAGCCTGACCGACTACTACGCCAGCGAGTTGCTGCGCCGCTCGGGCGGGGTGAGCGATGACCGTTACCAGGCCTGGCAGGCACGCCTGAGCAAACAGGGCGCCAAGGTCACCCGGCTCAAAGGTGAACGCGCCAGCCCTGCCCAGGTGGCGCGCGGGGTGATGCTGTTGCAGGCACTGGACAAGGAAATCCGTATCCATACCCAGGCCAAGCGTTCGCTGGACGATGTGGTGCGCGGCCTGATGCGCCTGCCCAGCGTGAGCACCGAAGACTTTGTGCAAATCAGCGAGAACGTGCTGGGACGCAAGTCCGAGGTCCTGCAGAGCAAGGCGTTACGTTAGATATCTCCATCGCCTGTACCCGCGAAGCGGCCGGTACAGGCAGTGCAGAAATCAACGTCCAGCCAACGGATCCTGCCCAGTCACCGACACCCCTCTGGTCGCCGCCTTGGCACTGGCCTTCAACGCCTCCAGCTCCGCCGCACTGCGTTCTATGTCCGAACGCAACCGGTGATATTCCTGCCGATGCCGCTGCCACCACGCCTTGGTCGAGCAATGCCCGCTGACCCCGCGTGCCACCGCAACGCCCCCCACCACCATTTGCAGCAAACCAATCAGGCCGCCATGGCGCAGCCCCTTGCTGAACATCAACGCGCCACCGGCCAGCGAGCCGACCCGTTCCAGGCCATGGACATTGTGCTGCGACGTTGTCGCGTTATGGATATCAAGCATGGCAAGGCCTCCTTGTGAGTGTGAGCAGCTGACCCTTTCACCCTCGCCATGGTTCAGTCGGTGCGCCCGGCGACATCCCGTGTCGTGCAGAAGGCTCATCCACGCTGGGTTTCGATCCAGAAGAGCAAGACCGGTGCTGTTCTGACGGAGTTCGGCACCTGGCCGCCCTGCTTTTGCAGTGGCGGCCTTTTTATTACTTGAACTTGGGCCCCGACCGGGTATTCAGCCCCTTGGCCATGCGGTCGTACAGCACCACATTCACCGTCGCCGCCAGGTTCATGCAACCTTCGGTCGGTATGTAGATGGTCTCTTCACACCAGCCCCGCACATCCTCGCTCAACGAGCCGTCCTCTGGCCCGAAGATGTAGATGGCACGGTCCGGGTGGGTGTATTCCGGCAATGGCCGCGCTCCGTCCACCAGCTCCACCGCCACCGGCGTGCAGCCCAGCGGGATGATGCGTTGCAGGTCGTCGATGCCGATCAGCGGAATGTCGTAATGCACGCGCTTGGTGTCGGTGACGAAGTCACGCGCGCGTTCGTAGCGTTTGCCGGTGTAGAACACCGAATTGACGCCATAGCAGCCCGCAGCGCGCATCACCGAGCCGACGTTTTCTGGCGACTTGGGGTTGAACAGGCCGATGCAGCTGTATCGTTTGTTTGCCACGTACCGGGGCCCTTCACGAAAAAAGCGCGATTATACGGGCTGCCCGGCAGCAGCGGGGGGCGAATCGATGGTCAGTCTTTCTTCAGCATGCCCGCCAGCCCGGCGAACGGGTTGTGGGTGGCCTTGGCGATGCTTGGGGTGCTGGTGGAGCCTTCGCTGAAGTATTGCTGGTCGGTGTAGCGCGAGTGCTCGTTGTCGTGGCAGTACAGGCACAGCAGCTCCCAGTTGGAGCCGTCCTGCGGGTTGTTGTCGTGGTTGTGGTCGCGGTGGTGCACGGTCAGCTCGCTCAGGCGCTTGCCAGCGAACTCGCGGGCGCAGCGGCCGCACACGTGCGGGTACATTCTCAGGGCCTTGTCGCGGTAGCCCATTTCCTTGTCACGCTTGGCATCGGCCAGGATGCGGTCGAGGCGCGCGGTGGCGGCGGCGGAAGAGGTGGAGCTCATGGTGTTTCCTTTGTTCTGATCAGGCAAATAACGGTTATGTCATTGAGTCTAGCGCGCTTGCAGGGCGGGCGGACAGGCGAAAGCTTTGATTTAGGCGTAGCCTGTAGGAAGGTTCCCGACAGGAGGTTGCTGATGGTTCACGCGATCCTCACCGCGCTGTTGTTGGCTGGCTTGCCGCTGGCCGAAGCGGCCAGCACACCACCCCGGTTGACGACGCCTGTGCCTGGTGCGCCGGGCACGCCGACGCCCACGCCATACCCGCAGGTTACCCCGAGTACGCCGCCCAAGGCTTATGACAGCCAGCCGGGGGCGCCGCTGTTGCCGCCCATGCCGGTGCCGGGGCCGCCGAAGGACCAGCCATTACCGGGTATGCGGCCGGAGCCACAGAAGCCGGCGGCGCAGGACGATTGAGAGAGAGCGGCCCGCGCCGATCATGTGGGAGCAATGGTCTTGCACAAAACCTAAGCGCTGGCGCGCTCCCACAGGGATTGCGTGGGGGTTTGAATCTCGGCTTTACACCACCCCCAGCTCGCCAAGCACGAACGCATATTCCAGCGCCACATCCTTCAACCCCTGGTACCGCCCGCTCATCCCGCCATGCCCAGCCCCCATCTCGGTCTTGAGCAACAGCAGGTTGCTGTCGGTCTTGCGGGTACGCAACCGCGCCACCCACTTGGCCGCTTCCCAGTACTGCACGCGGCTGTCGTTGTAACCCGCCACCACCAGCATCGCCGGATAGGCCTGGGCTTTCACGTTCTCATACGGCGCATACGCCTTGATCCGCTCATACACCTCAGGCTCTTCAGGGTTGCCCCATTCGTCGTACTCGGTCACGGTCAGCGGCAGTTCGGGGTCGAGCATGGTGTTGAGCACGTCGACGAACGGCACTTCGGCAATTGCACAGCGGAACAGTTCGGGGCGCAGGTTGAGCACCGCGCCCATCAGCAGGCCACCGGCACTGCCGCCACTGATGGCCAGCCGGTCAGAGGCGGTCACGCCCTCGGCAATCAGGTGCTCTGCACAGGCGATGAAATCGCTGAAGGTGTTGTGTTTGTGCTCCTGCTTGCCGGCGCGGTACCAGGCCTCACCCAGTTCACCGCCGCCACGCACATGGGCGATGGCAAACGCCACGCCGCGCTCCAGCAGGCTCAGACGTGCATGGGAGAACCACGGATCGAGGCTTTCGCCATAGGCACCGTAACCGTACAGGTAGAGCGGCACGGTCTTGCCCAGGTCCTGGCTGCGACGCACCAGGCTGATCGGCACCCGGGTGCCGTCTGCTGCGCTGGCCCACAGGCGCTCACTCACATAGTCATCGGCATCGAATGCACCCAGTACAGGGGTTTGCTTGAGCACGGCCTGTGCGCCTGTGGCCAGCTCCAGCTGGCGCACCTGGGCCGGGCGGTTGAGAGCCTCGTAGCGCAGGCGTACGCGGGTGCTGGCGAACTCCAGGCTGTCCTGCACGTACAGGCTGTAGGCCGCGTCTGGCAGTTCGACGCGATAGGCCGGCAGAGCCTGCGGGCGTACTTCAATGATCGGCAGGCCGCCTTCGCGCAGGCTCAGGGTGAGGGCGCCGGCATTCAGGCTGAGGCCTTCGAGCATGATCGTGTCGCGGTGCGCCACCAGCACCTGCCATTGCTCACGGCTTGGTACGGGCGTGGCCGGTGCGTGGTACAGGGCAAAGTTGATGCCGTCCTGGTTGGTGCGGATAAACCAGCGCCATTCGCCATCGAGCTGACCGTGGTCGGGGAAGTACTCGTGGCCTTCGATACGCGGGGCCAGGCAGGTAAACGGCGCCTGTGGGGTTTCGGCGTCCAGTACCCAGGCTTCACTGGTGGTTTTGCTGTTCAGCAGCAGCACCAGCTGGCGCTCGGAGCTGGTGCGGTAGCAGTGCAGGAAGAAGCGCCCGTCGGGCTCTTCGAACACGGTCTGAGCACCGTCGCTGCCCAGGGTGTGGCGGCGCAGGCGCCATGGCCGGTGGGTGTCATCCAGTTCGGCGAAGAACAGCGTCTGGCTGTCGTTGGCCCAGGTCAGGCTGCCGTCGCAGTCGTCGAAGGGCAGGGCAGTGACGCTGCCAGTGGTCAGGTCCTTGACGTACAGGGTGTAGATTTCGTCGCCGCTGGTGTCCAGGCTGTAGGCCAGCAGGCGGTGGTCGGGGCTGACGTTGAAGGCGCCCAGCGACAGGAACCCACCCTTGGCCAGGGCGTTGGGGTCGAGCAGCAGTTGCTCCTGGCTCTCGTCGACGGTGTTGGCGTCGTCGGCCGGACGAGGGCAGCGGTAATGGCGTGGGTATTCGTCCCCAGCGGTGGTGCGGGTGTAATAGAGGTAAGGGCCCCACGGAGACGGCAGCGACAGGTCGGTTTCCTGGATGCGGCCCTTGATCTCTTCGAACAGTTGTTCGCGCAAGGGGGCCTGGTCAGCCAGGCAGGCTTCCTGGTAGGCGTTTTCGGCTTGCAGGTAGGCGAGCACCTCGGGGGTGTCGCGCTGTTGCAGCCAGGCGTACGGGTCGGTGGTGTTGTCGGCGTGGGCGATGGGCGGCTGGGGCTTGTTGGGCATTGGCGATCTCTTGGCTAGGGACAGGCAAACACTGTCTGCGCCCGGAAAAGTGTTTATCATAGGCGTCTCTTTGCCTGGCTTGCACGAACACCATGACCGAGAACGACTACACCTTCGCCTGGGGCCTGTACGCTGTGGCCGCTTTGGGCTGCCTGCTGGTGGGCTTCAAGCTCACCGGCTGGATGTGGCGCTGGCTGCGCGAACCGCTGCGGGTGGTGCTGGCGGTGCTGCTGCTGACCCCGACCGTGGTCGACCCGGTCAAGGACAGCTTCGCCCCGGCCATTGCCATCACGGCCCTGGATGTCGCGTTCAAGGTCGGCAACAACGCCTGGCGTGCGGTATCCGATTTCGCCATGTACGGCATGATTGCCTTCGGCCTTTACTTCCTCTTCGTGGTGCTGCGCTGGCCGCTGGAAAAGCGCGCCCGTGAGCGCCGTGCGCAAGCCGAGGCGGCTGCCCAGCGCCAGGCGGCTGAAGATGACCAGCTCTCCGCCCAGGCGCCCTTGGCTGCCGAACGCGGCGACCGTTACCGCGACGACCCACGCCCTGCCGCACCGCGCGGCAATGGCCGGGTCGAGCCCCGTCTGTAAGCGCAGGAGACACGCCTATGTGCGAACTGCTGGGCATGAGTGCCAACGTCCCCACCGATATCGTTTTCAGCTTCACCGGCCTGATGCAGCGCGGCGGGCGTACTGGCCCGCACCGTGACGGCTGGGGCATCGGCTTTTACGAAGGCCGTGGCCTGCGCCTGTTCCAGGACCCGGCAGCCAGCAGCGAATCCGAAGTGGCCAACCTGGTGCAGCGCTACCCGATCAAGAGTGAAGTGGTGATCGGCCATATCCGCCAGGCCAACGTTGGCCGGGTGTGCTTGTCCAACACCCATCCGTTCGTGCGGGAAATGTGGGGCCGCAACTGGTGTTTCGCGCACAACGGCCAGCTGGGTGACTTCAAAGGCCTGGCCAGTTTTTATCGACCAGTGGGTGATACCGACAGCGAAGCGGCCTTCTGCGACCTGCTCAATCGCATCCGCAGTGCGTTCCCCGAGCCGGTGCCGGTGGAACAGCTGCTGCCGGTGCTTGTCGAAGCCTGTGCCGGCTACCGTGGACAGGGCGTGTTCAACTGCATGCTCAGTGACGGCGACTGGCTGTTCTGCTTCTGCTCGACCAAGCTGGTACACATTACCCGGCGTGCGCCTTTCGGTGCCGCGCGGTTGAAGGATGTCGACCTGATCGTCGATTTCCATACCGAAACCACCCCCAACGACGTGGTCACGGTGATCGCCACCGAGGCCCTGACCGAAAATGAGACCTGGCAGCGCTACGAGCCGGGTCAATGGGCCGTGTGGCGGCACGGCGAGTGCGTGGCGCACGGCCAGAGCTAAGGACGCTGCATGTTCAGAAGTTACCTGCGGTTGCTGCTGTTCACTTTCGGCCTGCTGGCCGGTATTCAGGTTCCGGGGCTGGTCAAGGACTACAGCCAGCGGGTCGAGGCGCACCTGTTCGAATCACGCGAGGCGTTGGATGGCTTCCGGCAAACGGCCGAGCGCTTTTTCAAGGGCGACTTGCAGGCGCTTCTGCAGCATTACCGCAGCAGTGACGACCCGGTGTTCAACAGCGATGCCAACAGCATCGAAAGCCTGATGATCCGCAACGAACTGCTGGAAAACGAATGGCAGGCGTTGCAAGGGCCGTGGGCGCAGCGTACCTGGCATGTGCTGGTGCAGGCTGACCCGCAGTTGCGGGAAGAAACGCTCAATGGCTACAGCTACCAGATTCTGTTGGTGCCCGAGGCGGTCGGCTGGGGTGTAGGAGCCGGGTTTTTGCTGGCCTTTGTGGTTGAGAGCCTGTTGCTGGGGATTGGCTGGGTGATCCTC